>JBLRWT010000255.1:0-4046 GCA_047921095.1 Wenzhouxiangella sp.
CGTCTCCCGTCTCCCGTCTCCCGTCTCCCGTCTCCCGTCTCCCGTCTCCCGTCTCCCGCGGCACCGACGCACCGACGCACCGACGCACCGACGCACCGACGCCCCAACCAACCAGCGAACCAGCCAACCGCTTTTTTCCGGCTAACCGCTTTTAACCGGCTAACCCGTTAAACTACGCGTTCTTTCAAAGCAACTGGCTGGCCTGTGAGCAATCCCTATATCAATATCGCTTCCGAGGCGGCGCGGCAGGCGGCGGCGCTGATGCTCAAGTTTCGGCACCGGCTCGAAGGCATTCCGGTCGAGCGCAAGGCACGCCATGATTACGTGACGGATGTGGATCGGGCCTGCGAGCAGGCGATTCGTAACCATATCCTCAAGCATCATCGGGATCACGCCATTCTGGGCGAGGAAGGCGGCAAGAGTGGCGACAGTGATTATGTATGGATCATCGACCCGCTCGACGGCACGTCCAACTACCTGCGCGGGATTCCGCATTACTCGATTTCGATTGCCCTGCAGATCAAGGGCCGGATCGAGCATGGGCTGATCTACGACCCGCTCCGCCAGGAGGAATTCACCGCCAGCCGTGGCGAAGGAGCCTTTCTCAACAGCCAGCGCATTCGGGTTTCAGGCCGGAATGATCTGGCCGGTGCGATGCTGGCCACGGCCTTCCCGTTTCGCAAGCGACGCCTGTTGCCTGCCTACCAGGGCATGTTCGATGCGCTGTTTGAAAAGGTGGAGGATGTGCGACGGGCCGGCACTGCCTCGCTGGACCTGGCTTACGTGGCCTGCGGGCGCCTGGATGGTTACTGGGAACTTGGGCTGGAGCCCTGGGATCTGGCGGCTGGCGCGCTGATGGTGCAGGAAGCCGGTGGTGTGGTCATGGACATTGCCGGTGGAGAGAAATGGCTGGAATCGGGCCACATCATCGCCGCGCCTTTCAAATTGGTCACCGCCATGCGCCACGCGATCGAGCCGCATGTCAGCGAATCGCTGAGAGCGCGCCTGGCGCTGGGCTGAGCCTGGACATTTCAGTCACCGTCCTCGAATAACTCCCGCATCAGCATCGGCCCGCCCTCGGCATGGTTTCCTTTCCGATAGCGGGCCACGATTTTGCGGCAGCGCGCGGCCGAGGCCGCGATCAGGCTCTTCTTGACTGCCGGCAGGCTGGCCGGCGGCATGCTGAAATTGACCACCCCCAGACCCAGGAGCAGGCGCACGGCCTGCTCGTCACCGGCCAGTTCTCCACATAATGTCACCGGCACGTTGTGGCGGCGCCCGGCCTTGACGATCAGGTCGATCAGCATCAGCACGCCGGGATGGGTCGGGTCGTACAGGTAGCTCACCAATTCATCCTCGCGGTCGATGGCCAGGGTGTACTGGATCAGGTCGTTGGTGCCGATCGACATGAAGTCGAGTTCGCTGACCAGGTGCTCTACCGCCAGCGCGGCTGCGGGCGTTTCGATCATGCCGCCGACGGGAATGGACGGATCGACGGCAATACCACGACCTCGCAACTCCTCGCGACACTCGGCGATCAAACGGCGCGCCTGCTTGATTTCATTGACGCCGGTCAGCATCGGCAACAGGATCTGAACCGGGCCTTCGACCGAAGCGCGCAGGATGGCGCGCAACTGCTCACGAAAAACATCAGTGACGGCCAGCGACAGGCGCAAACCGCGCAAGCCAAGCGCCGGATTCGGCCCCCGGGTAATGGCCATCGAGGGGGGGAGCTTGTCGCCGCCGGCATCCAGGGTGCGGATCACCAGCGGCTTGCCATCCATCGCCACGATGGCCGCGCGGTAAGCCAGAAACTGGGTTTCCTCGTCCGGTATTTGATCACCGAGGAACAGGTATTCGGTTCGCATCAGGCCGATGCCCGCTGCATTGGCCTGCTGGCAACGCTCGAATTCATCCGGCAATTCCGCGTTTCCATACAAATGAAAGGCGCTGCCGTCCCGGGTCAGCGACGGGCGCGAAATATAGCGCCTGAGCTCCGTCCGATGCTGCAGGGTTTCTTCCTGCTTCTCCTGGTAATGGCGCAGCAGACCGTCGTCATGGGCGACCAGCAGGGTGCCGTAATGGCCGTCAAGGATGACCGATTCACTCTCGATCAGGATATCGAGCGCGTGATGGACACCGACCACCATGGGAATTTCCAGACTGCGGGCCAGGATGGCCGAGTGCGACCACGGACCGCCGTGTTCGGTCACCAGTCCGGCCACGCGTCGGTGATGGAGCAGAGCCATATCGGCCGGACCCAGTTCGGGTGCAATGACAATGGTGTGGTCGAGTTGATGCGGCACCTGGAAGCCGATCAGGCTTGCCGGCTGTTCGGCGAGCTGACGCTGGATCAGGCTGACGGCCTGTTCCAGGTCTTCGCGTCGCAGGGCAATATACTCATTGTCCATGCGGCGAAACTCATCCAGTAACTGCTCGCTCTGCAGAACCAGGGCCCACTCGGCATTGACCCGGTCTTCGCTGATCCGGTGGCAGGCGGCATCGAGCAGCATCGGGTCGCGCAGGATCAAGCGATGGGCCTCGAGCAACTCACTGGCGGTCTCACCACCCTCCCCGCTCATGCGCTCGAGCAAATGCGACAGAAATTCCTGGCCCTGATCGACCGCTCGGTGCAGACGTTCGATCTCCGGCCCGGTGGCGTCGGCTTCCAGGTAGTACTCGGGCAGCGAAAGCTCGCCCGGGGTCAGGCGGTGGACACGACCGATCGCAATGCCGCTGCTGGTCCCGATTCCGGACAGCGAAAGACTCACTGGCCTTCTCCGAAGCGGCTTTCGATCAATGTGATCAGTTTCTCGCTGGCTGCTTCTTCGTCTGGCCCTTCCACTTCGAGGACCAGTTCGGTACCAAACGGCGCGGCCAGCAACAGCACGCCCATGATGGACTTGGCATTGACCCGCCGGCCATCCCGTCCGAGCCAGACTTCGCTTTCAAATTCAGACGCCGTCTGCACCAGCCGGCTGGCGGCGCGAGCATGCAGGCCGAGGCGGTTGGTCAGTGTGATGTCACGGCGAATCATGAATTGATGATGCCCTGGTGGCCTCCCAGGCTGGCCAGTGCAGCCAGTTCGTGGGGCGGCTTGCTGGAATGATTGATGGCCTTGAGCAGCATCGGCAGATTCAGCCCGGAGACGACGGGCATGCTTCTCGATTCGGCGGCTCGAATGGCCAGGTTGTGCGGCGTGGCGCCCGGCAGATCAGTCAGGACGACGCAACCGCTGGCATCGGCGCTGATCGTCAAGGCACCCACCAGCTCGACCAGGGCCGAATCGGGGTCGGCGCCATAATTGATCGATACCGTGGTCAACTGCACCATGCGCCCGAGGATCACCTCGGACTGGTGACGCAGCGATTCCCCAAGCCCGGCATGGGTCACCAGGACGATGCCGGTCACTTCTCGAGTTCCCGATGGCTGACCACGACGGCCATTTCCGCCTCCTCGAGCACTCTGGCGATTCGGTCGACCAGGTACACCGAGCGATGCTGGCCGCCGGTGCAGCCAATGGCGACAGTCAGCAGGCTGCGCTGGTCTTCATACAGGGCCGGCATCCAGCGCTGGATGAATCGAAGGACATCCTCGGCAAATGCGTTGACGCGTTCATTGGACTGAAGATATTGCTGCACTTCCGGATCGAGGCCCGTGCGCGGTCTCAGTTCCGGCTCCCAGTGCGGGTTGGGCAGGCAGCGGGCGTCGAACACCATGTCGACATCACGCGGTACGCCGTGCTTGAAGGCAAAAGACTCGAGGACGATGGATCGGGCGCTCTGGTCATCCAGACCACCGACAGTGCGCCAGATCTGGCGTCTGAGCTGATGGATGTTGCTTTCGCTGGTATCGATCACCCAGTCAGCGCGCTGACGAATCGGCATCATGAGCCTGCGCTCTTCGGCAACCGCCTCCCCCAGCCCGCCGCTGATGGCCAGCGGATGGCGACGGCGGGTTTCGCTGAAGCGACGAATGAGGATCGGGTCTTCGGCTTCCAGGAACAGCAGGCGAAACTGTGCGTGATCGGGCAAGCTGTCGAACAG
>JBLRWT010000256.1:0-4033 GCA_047921095.1 Wenzhouxiangella sp.
ACCTGATGACTCCAGGCGCTGCCAGGTCCCCGACAGGTAGCCCTCGGTTTCCTCAAGCGAGTCGATACGGACCCGCTCAACGCCCTCGACCAATACCTTGGTCGTGCCGTCCGGCAAACGCAGCATCTGCAGGATGCTCGCGATGGTGCCGCAGGAGAAGAGGTCCTCGGGGTCCGGGGATTCCACTTCAGGGTTCTTCTGAGTGATCAGCAGAATCTGCTTGTCAAAATTCATGGTCTCTTCCAGCGCGCGCACCGAGCGTTCCCGCCCGACGAACAGTGGAATGACCATGTGCGGAAAAACCACCACGTCCCGCAGGCTCAGCACCGGCGTGGGCTGACGTGGTGGGTTCTGGGTTTCGGCCAGATCGTTGCTGTCCATAATCCTAAATGTCCTGTTTGAGGCCTTGTGGCCCAAATTAACGGGTTCTGACGGGAATGTATATTGGCGCCGCGCCAACTCGATTCAAGCAAGGGGAAAAGAAGCCAAATACGTCGCCAGAGGCGACGCACCGGGTCAAGCGACTGCTGAAACTGTCGCCTGGATCAGGATTCGGCGCCGGCGCGCTGTTGCGGTTTACCGTCGTAAATAATGTAAGGGGCGGCCTCACCGTTGATCACGGCCTCATCAACGACGATTTTGCTGACGTTTTCCATGGAAGGCAAGTCATACATGCTCTCCAGCAGAACGTTTTCCAGAATCGTGCGCAAACCACGGGCGCCCGTCTTTCTGGCCATGGCCCGGCGGGCGATGGCATGCAGTGCATCTTCACGCACTTCCAGTTCACAGTGGTCCATTTCAAACAGCTTGTGAAACTGCTTGACCACGGCATTTTTCGGTTCAACCAGAATACGAACCAGCGCGTCCTCGTCCAGTTCGCGCAGGGTCGCGACCACGGGCATGCGGCCGACAAATTCCGGAATCAATCCGAAACGGATCAGGTCTTCCGGCTCGACCGCGGCCAGCAGCGTCGACAGGTCAGCGGATTCCGAGCTTCGCACCTGGGCCTTGAAGCCGATGCCGGCGCTCTGCGAGCGGGCCTGAATCACCTTGTCGAGACCGGCGAAGGCACCGCCGCAAATAAACAGAATATTGCGCGTATCGACCTGGAGGAACTCCTGCTGGGGGTGCTTGCGACCACCCTGCGGCGGCACCGAGGCCATTGTTCCCTCGATCAGTTTCAACAGGGCCTGCTGCACACCTTCGCCGGACACGTCACGGGTGATCGAAGGGTTTTCGGCCTTGCGCGAGATCTTGTCAATTTCATCGATATAGACAATGCCGCTCTGGGCTTTCTCCACATCGTATTCGCATTTCTGCAAAAGCTTCTGAATGATGTTCTCGACGTCTTCACCCACGTAACCGGCCTCGGTCAACGTAGTGGCATCCGCGATCGTGAACGGCACATTGAGCATGCGCGCCAGCGTTTCGGCCAGCAGTGTCTTGCCCGACCCTGTCGGACCAACCAACAGGATATTGGACTTGGACAGCTCGACATCGTCACGATGCTTGTGCGACTCAAGTCGCTTGTAATGATTGTAAACGGCAACCGACAGAACCTTTTTCGCGTCCTGCTGGCCGATCACGTAATTGTCGAGGAAGGAATGAATCTCACGTGGCGTCGGAAGCTGCTCGCGTTCGGCCAGGCTGGATTCCTCAAGCTCCTCACGGATGATGTCATTGCACAACTCAACGCATTCATCACAGATATAGACACTGGGTCCGGCAATCAGCTTGCGGACCTCGTGCTGGCTCTTGCCACAGAACGAGCAATAAAGAATTTTGCCGTCGCTGGTCGAGTCACTCATGGATGTTTATTCGCTCTCGGTCTCACTGGAAAACAGTTTACCCGAATTCAATCAGGCTGATGTGGTTGACCGCTGGGCCAGCACTTCGTCGACCAGCCCGTAGTCGCAGGCCTCGTTGGCTGACAGGAACTTGTCGCGATCCGTATCGGTTTCGATGGTATCAAGATCCTTTCCGGTGTGCTTCTGGAGGATCCCGTTGAGGGTGTCGCGCATCTTGAGGATTTCCCGCGCATGGATATCGATGTCCGAGGCCTGGCCCTGGAATCCGCCGAGCGGCTGATGAATCATGATGCGAGAATGAGTCAGGGCGTAGCGCTTGCCCTTGGCACCGGCCGCCAGCAGCAGCGCGCCCATGCTGGCAGCCTGCCCGACGCACATCGTGGCCACATCAGGCTTGATGAACTGCATGGTGTCGTAGATCGCCATGCCTGCCGTCACGACCCCACCTGGTGAATTGATGTAGATGCTGATGTCCTTGTCCGGGTTCTCAGACTCCAGGTACAGCAACTGGGCGACGATCAGATTGGCTGCGTTGTCTTCGATCGGGCCGACGATGAAGATGACCCGCTCCTTGAGCAAACGTGAATAGATGTCGTAGGCACGTTCGCCTCGAGCAGACTGCTCGACGACCATCGGGACCAGATTGAGGGCTGTTTCATTCATGCCTGCTCCAGCGCTTCCTTGAAAGTCATGGATTTCGGGACGACCTTGGCCTGGTCAAGAATAGCATCGATGACCTGCTCTTCCAGGGCCATGTTTTCCAACTGATCCATCAGTCGTTCGTCCGAGCGATAAATCTCGATGATCTGGGCAGGATTTTCATAGGTTTCAGCAACTTCTTCCAGCTTGGCCTGGACCCGGTCAGGGTCAATGGTGATCTTGTTCTGACGGGCGAACTCGCCGAACAGAAGCCCCAGGCGCAGGCGTCGTTCGGCGCCCTCGCCAAAGGCTTCCAGCGGTGGAGGATTGCCACCCTGCTGGCCAGACTGCTGCTGCATCTGGGCCTGCATCTGGCGCGCTTCCTGCTTGACGCTGCTGGCCGGCAGCGGCAAGTCACCGAAACGAGACAGCAACTGCTCAGTCACGGCCTGTTTCAGGCGATTGGTCGTTGCTGCCCGCAGTTCGCGTTGCAGGTTGCGCTCGACGTCGGCACGCAACTTGTCGACTCCACCTTCGACACCGAATCCGGCGGCAAATTCATCGTTCACTTCTGGCAGTTCGGAGCTTTCCACTGACTTGATTTCAAGCTCGACTTTCGCCGTCTTGCCCGCCAGATCCTTGTGCCGATAGGTCTCCGGAAAGGCCAGCTCGAGAGACTTCTCCTCACCCGCGCTGACGCCGGTCAATGCCTGTTCCAGCTCCGGAAATTCCTCCAGCGACCCCAGCGCGGGAGCGAGCTCATGCTGGCCGATGGCGGGAATTCGCTGGCCGTCAACATCGGCGACATACGAAATCCGGACCCGGTCACCGGCTTCGGCCGGACGATCAACCTCGCTCCACTCGCGACGCTGCTCGCGCAGGGTCTCGATCATGTCATCAACATCCGACGAACTGACTTCGGCTTCCGGGCGCTCGATTTCCAGATCGCTCACGGATATTTCCGGCATTTCGGGAAAAACTTCCAGGTCGGCGACAAATTCGAAACCACCGCCTTCGGTTTCCGGCGAGGGCTCCAGGCGAGTCACGCCGGCGACACGCATATCCTGCTCGCCGATGGCGCTCTCCAGGCTGCTTTGCATCACCTGGTTCAGAATCTCCTCGCGCACCTGCTTGCCGTAGCGCTGGCGGATCACGTTCAGCGGCACCTTGCCGGGGCGAAAACCTTTCAGGCGCACTTCGCGACGCAACTCGTTCAAGCGCCCTGAAACCTTGCTGTCGATGTCATCGGCCGGAACCTGCACGGTCATGCGCCGTTCCAGATCGCCAGTCTTCTCCACGGATACCTGCATGATTGCTCTGTCTTTTTTTCAGTGTCGGGAAAATCAATGTCGGCGCCCACTTGCAAGAGCGTCGACGACGGAAAATGGTGGGCCGTCAGGGACTCGAACCCCGAACCTACTGATTAAGAGTCAGCTGCTCTACCATTGAGCTAACGGCCCGTGAAGGCGCTGCAAAGCGTGAGATTCTAGCCGCGGGGATGCGGAAACGCCAGTCGCTCTGCGGTGTCTCGTATCTCGTACCTCGCCCCTCGTACCTGGAAATGGGGTGGACGATGGGACTCGAAC
>JBLRWT010000257.1:0-4029 GCA_047921095.1 Wenzhouxiangella sp.
GCTTGGCAAAAGTTACTCGCCCTGCAAGCCCGAAGGGCGTGGGCGAAACGCCTTTGACTTTGATTTCATTGAATCGCGGCCAGAGGGCCGCTCCTACAACACACGGTGCCGGAAACGTCAGCACATGGTGGGTCACGGCAAAGGGGTTGGCACTGGTTCAAACTCAGGCTTGGGTCCGTCGGCCATGCAAGGCCGACCTACTCTGTAATGCTTCGCGATAGCGGGCCCGAATGGGCTCCGACCGCTATCGTTTCATGTAATTGAAGAATTCCTCATTGGTCTTTGTGACCTTGAGCTTGTCGAGCATGAACTCGATGGCCTGGGCTTCTTCCATGGGCTGGAGGATTCGGCGGAGGATCCACATTTTCTGGAGTTGGTCGGCGCCGACCATCAGTTCTTCGCGGCGGGTGCCGGAGCGGTTGATGTCGATGGCCGGGTAGGTGCGTTTCTCGGCGATGCGGCGGCTCAGGTGGATTTCCATGTTGCCGGTGCCCTTGAATTCTTCGTAGATCACCTCGTCCATCTTCGAGCCGGTATCGACCAGGGCGGTGGCGATGATGGTCAGGCTGGCGCCGTCTTCGATGTTGCGCGCCGCGCCGAAGAAGCGCTTGGGGCGCTGCAGGGCGTTGGCGTCGACACCACCGGTCAGGACCTTGCCGGATGACGGCACGACGGTGTTGTAGGCACGGGCCAGGCGGGTGATGGAATCGAGCAGGATGATGACATCGCGCTTGTGTTCGACCAGGCGCTTGGCCCGTTCGATCACCATGTCGGCGACCTGGACGTGGCGGGTGGCCGGTTCGTCGAAGGTCGAGGAAATCACTTCGGCATCGACGCTGCGCTGCATTTCGGTGACTTCTTCCGGGCGCTCGTCAATCAGCAGGATGATCATGTACGCATCCGGGTGATTGGCCTTGATGGCGGTGGCGATGTTCTGCAGCATCATGGTCTTGCCGGCCTTGGGCGGGCTGACGACCAGGCCGCGCTGGCCCTTGCCGATCGGTGCGATCAGGTCGATGATGCGGGTGGTGATGTCCTCGGTCGACCCGTTGCCGCGCTCCATCTTGAACTGGACGCGGGGGAATTCGGGGGTGAGGTTTTCAAACAGGATCTTGTTCTTGGATGCTTCGGGCCGGTCGTAGTTGAGCTCTTCGACCTTGAGCAGCGCGAAGTAGCGCTCGGACTGCTTCGGCGGCCGGATCTTGCCGGAGACGTAATCGCCGGTGCGCAGGTTGAAGCGGCGGATCTGCGATGGTGAGACGTAGATGTCATCCGGGCCGGCCATGTAGGAGGCCTCGGCCGAGCGCAGGAAGCCAAAACCATCCTGGAGGATCTCCAGCACGCCATCGCCGTAGATCGATTCCTTCTTGCCGGCCTTGGCCTTGAGAATGGAAAAGATCACATCCTGCTTGCGCGAGCGCCCCATATTCTCGATGCCGAGTTCCTCGGCCATATCGATGAGGTCCTTGACGGATTTTGTTTTTAGTTCAGTCAGATTCATGGAGGTGTGTTCCGTAGTGTTCACACGCAGGCGCCATGGGCAAACGGGGATGTCCACCGGTGTTGGCGCCCGGAATTCGGGATATGAGTCATTGATCGCAGTTTGACCCGGCATTCCGGGTGATATTGAAAAAAGGGATTCTACCGGCGGGCCCCCGCCTCGAATGGCGCTAAGTTAGCACCATTTGCAACTCGCGTCCACTCTCGGTGGCAACTCGAGCCGGAAAGGACCGGTTTTCACCGAGGCGTCGACCGGCAGCCACTGCCGATCAACGCCTCGCCACGGATCAGATACTTTCTTCGACGAAGGCTTTCAGGGCTGATTTGGTCAGCGCGCCGACCTTGGTCGCCTGGTGTTCGCCGTTCTCGAAAATCATCAGGGTCGGGATGCCACGGATCTTGTAACGGGCCGTGACCTGCTGGTTTTCGTCGATGTTGAGCTTGGCGATGGTCAGCTTGTCGCCGTACTCGTCGGCCAGTTCGTGCAGGATCGGGTCGATCATCTTGCACGGGCCACACCACTCGGCCCAGTAATCAACCAGCACAGGGCCTTCGGCCTTGAGAACCACCTGGTCGAACTCGCTGTCTGAAACATGAACTATCTTGTCACTCACGGTCAAAAACTCCTTGATGGGACAACTAAAAGACCGCGGTAGGACTTTCGTCACGGCCCGTCAGAAAACATCGATGAAAAAACATCGGCGAAAAAATCGATTACCGCGATCAAATCACCGGAACCCCCGACTTTCGGGGTGTCCAGGCACGATCAACCGATACCCAATATACTACGCCCTCCGGCACGCAGACGACGCTTCCACACGGGAAGGTCATGGCAGCGCCGCAACTTTTCAAGGAACACATTCTACGTGACCGAAATTAAAAAACCAGAAACAGTTTTGACCGACATCCGATTCGAGACTTTCAATCTCGATCCGCGCATCTCGAAAGGCCTGGCCGAAGCGAATTTCGACTTCTGCACGCCGATCCAGGCCAAGACCCTGCCATTGGCGCTTGCAGGCCGAGATGTCGCCGGCCAGGCGCGCACCGGCACCGGCAAGACTGCCGCCTTCCTGCTCGCCATTTTCCGCCAGTTGCTCAGTCCGGACAGCAAGGGCCCGGGCAAGAGCCCGCGCGCGATCGTCATTGCGCCGACTCGCGAGCTGGCGATCCAGATTCATCGCGATTGCGAGTTGCTGGGCAAGCACACCGGCCTGCGTACCCTGCTCGCCTACGGCGGCGTGGATTATGCCAAGCAGCGCGACGAAATCGCCGATGGGGTCGATATCCTGATCGGCACCCCGGGCCGCCTGATCGATTACCTGAAGCAGGACATCTACAACCTGCGCCATATCGAGGTGGCGGTACTGGACGAGGCCGACCGCATGTTCGATCTCGGCTTCATCACCGATATCCGCTTCCTGTTCCGGCGCATGCCGGAGGTCAATGACCGCCAGACCCTGATGTTCTCGGCCACCTTCCCGCTCAAGGTCACCGAACTGGCCTACGAGCACATGAACGATGCCGAGACCGTGCGCATCGAGGAAGAGCAGATGACGACCGACCGGGTGACCCAGGTGGTCTATTACCCGGCCAACCGCGAAAAGCTGCCGCTGCTGGTCAAGTTGCTGGAAAACATGGAAGACAAGCACGTCATGGTGTTCATCAACACCCGCCATGCCGCCGACCGCGTTTCGAGAACGCTCCAGGCCAACGGATTCGACGCGGCGATGCTGGCCGGCAACGTGCCCCAGATCAAGCGCCAGAAGCTGCTCAAGCGCTTTCTCGACGGCGACCTGGCCGTACTGGTGGCCACCGATGTGGCGGCCCGTGGCCTGCACATTCCCGATGTCAGCCATGTCATCAACTTCGATCTGCCGCAGGACGCAGCCGATTACGTGCACCGCATCGGCCGTACGGCGCGCCTGGGGGCCACCGGTGATGCCATCAGCTTCGCCTGCGAGGACTACGCGTTCTATTTGCCCGAGATCGAAAAATACATCGACATGGAATTGCCCGTCCTGCAGCACGATCCATCCGACCTGCCCGAACTGAAGCGTCCGCCACCGCAGAAGAAAAGCGAAAGCGATTCGCGGGGCCGCAGCCGCGGTGGACGTCGAAACAGTGGCGGTGGTGGCGGCAGGCAACGGCGTAGCGGATAACACCGTTTCGGGGCTGGTGTGCTAATCTCGCAGTATTAGAATTAGCGACACCATCGGAGCCCCTTGGCACAGTATTTCTCACCCGTCTGGTCTGGTCGGCTGGCCCTGATTGCCAGCGCCGGACTGGCGCTGCTTGTGGTCTGGCTGCTGGTGCGGCTGGCCTGGCTGGCGATTGCCGGGCCGCAGGTGGCATCGGCGCCGGTGCCGCCAGTGCCGCGGATGGCCCAGGTGGCCAGCAACGGTGAGGCTTTCCGCTGGGATCTGTTTGGTTCCGAGCGCGCACCGACACAGGTTGTTCAAGCTGTTTCTCCGGCCCGTTCCGGTCTTCGATTGCTGGGCATCATGAGCGGCGGCCCGCGCGCCTACGCGA
>JBLRWT010000258.1:0-4014 GCA_047921095.1 Wenzhouxiangella sp.
GCTCGCTAAAAGCCCAAGGTCTGGTTAACGTCATGTCCAAGCAAAGTCCGGATTCCACCCAAAGCGGCCTGATTGAGGTCGGTGGCGAAATTGCCCGCATTTCCGGGCTGTCCGCAGCGCTGCTGATGCGCCTGGCCAGTCGCTGGGAACTGCCCACGTTCGACCCGCTCAACATCAGGAAACCCCTGGCTGCCGGCGCCTGGAACATGCTGACGCACCCGCGACGAGTCCTCCACGCCCAGTGGGAGTTATCACGTCGCTACCTGGGGCTGATGAAATACTTGGGCGCCCGCGTGATTCGGCGACCGATCGAGCCGATCACGGCCCCTATCCGTGGCGACCGACGCTTTCGCTCCGAAGCCTGGGACGACAAGCTGGTCTTTGACATGCTCAAGCAGGCCTACCTGCTGACTGCCGACTGGATGCTCGACAACGTGGCGCGCATGCAGGAAGTGAGCGCGGAAGACCGGATGCGTATCCGCTTCTACACCCGCCAGTTTGCCGACGCGCTGTCACCGTCCAACTTCGTTCTGACCAATCCGGAAATTCTGGAGACAACCCGGCGGGAAAAGGGTGTGAACCTGTTGCGTGGCTTTCGCATGCTGCTCGAGGATGTGCAACGCGGCGACGGGCAATTGCTGATCTCGATGACCGAACCCGGCGCGTTCACCGTCGGCGAGAACATCGCGACCACTGAAGGGTCGGTCGTTTTCCAGAACGACATGATGCAGTTGATCCAGTACGCGCCGCGAACAAAAACCGTCTACACCCGACCGTTATTGATCGTGCCGCCCTGGATCAACAAGTTCTATATTCTCGACCTGCAGCCGAAGAACTCGTTCATCCGCTGGGCGGTCGATCGCGGCTACACGGTGTTCGTGGTCTCCTGGGTCAACCCGGACGAAAAGCTGCGCCACAAGGGCTTCGACGACTACATGCACGACGGCATCCTGGCCGCCATCGATGCCGTCGAACAGGCCACCGGGCAGCGCGAGGTCAACACCATTGGTTATTGCATCGGCGGCACCCTGCTGGCCGCTACCCTGGCCTGGATGAAAGCCAGCGACGATGACCGGATCAAGTCGGCCACGTTTTTCACCGCCCAGGTCGATTTCGCCGACGCCGGCGAGCTGCGCGTGTTCATCGACGACAAGCAGCTCAATGGCCTGGAGAAGAAAATGAAGGCCCAGGGCTACCTGGATGGCCAAAGCATGGCGATGACCTTCAACATGCTGCGCGCCAACGACCTGATCTGGTCGTTCGTGGTCAACAACTATCTGCTCGGCCGCAAGCCCGCCAATTTCGACCTGCTCCACTGGAACGCAGACTTCACCCGCCTGCCCGAAGCCATGCACACGTTCTACCTGCGCAAGATGTACCTGGAAAACCGCCTGGTCGAGCCCGGCGGCATCGAAATGGATGGCGTACCCATTGATCTGACCACCATCGATGTCCCGGTCTACCTCCAGTCCAGCCGCGAAGACCACATTGCCCCCTACCCGTCGGTCTACAAGGCAACCCAGGTCTATTCGGGTCCGGTAACCTTCATGCTCGCCGGTTCCGGCCATATCGCCGGCGTCATCAATCCGCCCGAAGCCAAGAAGTACGGCTACTGGACCAACGACGACCTGCCCGAAGATCCGGAAGCATGGATCGCCGGCGCCGAGCAGCACCAGGGGTCCTGGTGGCCACACTGGCACGATTGGCTCAAGCAGCACAGCGGCCGGCGCATCAAGGCACGCATCCCCGGTGAAGGCAAGCTCGAAGTCATCGAGCCGGCACCAGGCAGCTACGTCAAGGGCTGAATTTTTACTGGCCCTGCTGCCACCTCAAAGACTGACCTCGGCGGCGACCGGCGATACATTGAAGCCCTGGCTTTCCGAGATCAGGCGAAACGCGATGTGATACTTGTAGATGTTGCTGACGTACTCTACCGTTTCACGCCCAATGACCCGGGCGGCAATATATTCCACATTGTCAAACCACAGGTTCGGATCCAATCCCTCCTCTTCCGTCGCCCGACGCATTTCGCGCACTCGCCGGGGACCGGCATTGTAGGACGCCAGGGCGAACAGGAGGCGATTGCCCTCGTCCATCGGTTCATCGGCGTAGTAGCGATCGATCATCCAGCGCAGATAGCGCGCACCAGCATGGATATTGTTGGCCAACTCGGTAATATCGCCGACTTCCATTTCCGCACCGGTCGAGGGCAACAGTTGCATCACACCGACCGCACCGGCCGGTGAGCGGGCACTGTGATCCAGGCGCGACTCCTGGTAACCCTGGGCGACCAACAACAGCCAGTCGAGCTCGTACTGGCTGCCAAAATGTTGGAACAGGTCAGCCATGCGCCGGAAGCGTGCCATCTGCTCATCCCGGTCGGTATCCATGACCCACCGGGTGTCCTGCAGGTAACGCTCGAAAGTGACGTTGCCGAACAGGGTGCCCGATCGGTGGGTCTCGAGAAAGTCATCCAGCATGGCTTTGAGCTCGCCGTTGCCCTGGCGCACGGCAAAGGCGATGTCGGCGCCTTCGCGTAAAACGATATCGGAATGGACTTCCAGGTCCGGCAACACCCGTGACCAGAAGTCAGCCAGGTAGTCGTCAGCGACGGCGTGGTCAACAACTCCGGCGCTGACCATCTCGAGCACATCGTTGACTTCGAAATGGCCCGGGGCGGGTTCGAGATGAATCAGTGGCACATTCTCGGCCTGGAACCGGCGGTTGAGATCGGTGAGACTTTCGAAGAAGCTGCTGCGCGGACGGACCAGAACCGAGCGCCCCGACAGCTCTTCCAGCGTCGACAGCGGATTGGCCGATGGCCCCGATACCAGCACTTCACGTACATTGCGCACCAGCGGCTCGGTGAACGCCACTTCGGCCGCACGCGCTTCGGTCACGGTCAGGTTGGCTGCGATCAGATCGCCACGTCCTTCCACCAGCCACGGAATCAGGCGGTCACGGGTGACCGGCAGGTACACCACCTGCACCCGCAGATGACCACGACCCAGCTCGCGGTTGAGATGGTCCTCGAAAGCCTCCATGAACGAGTGCGACAGGCCGCGCTGGCTGCCGCGATCGTCGAGGAAGTAGAACGCTCGACTGTAAGGCACCAGCACCCGGACCTGGCGACGTTCGATCATGCCGTCAAGGTCGCCGAGCCAGGTGCTGGCCAGAGATTCGAGATCCTGGCTGTGCTCGCTCGTATCGTCCTTGCCGCAAGCTGACAAACCGGCCAACGCCAGCCCCAGAATCAGGAAAGACATTGCTCTTTTGCACATGGAACGGTCCCTTCGTTGTGTTGCGGCAAGGATAAACCACCTGACGGCGCTTTGCCGTCGTCACCGGATCGGCACAATCTTGTACCCTTGTACGTTCATAACGAAAAGCAAGGACCCAACCGATGAAAATCGCCAGCTGGAACGTGAATTCATTGAAGGTCCGGCTCGATCACGTGCTGGCCTGGCTGGACCAGCATCGCCCGACAGTGCTCGGGCTGCAGGAAACCAAGCTGACCGATGACAAGTTCCCAACCGATGCGCTTGCCGAGATGGGCTACCAGGTGGTCTACTCCGGTCAGCGTACCTACAACGGGGTGGCCTTGATAGCCAACTCGGCCCTGGGCGATCCAGTGTCGGCCATTCCCGGCTTCGAAGACGACCAGAAGCGAGTGATCGCGGCAACCATCGATGATGTGCGGGTGATCAATCTTTACGTGGTCAATGGCAAGGAAGTCGGCTCCGACAAGTTCGAATACAAGCTGCGCTGGCTCGATGCGGTGACGAACTGGATTGAAGCCGAGCTGCAAAAGCACGACAAGCTGGTAGTGATGGGTGACTTCAACATCGCGCCCGACGACCGTGATGTTTACGATCCCGAAGCCTGGCATGAAAGAATTCTGTGTTCGACGCCCGAGCGCAACGCATTCAAGCGAATGCTCGACTTGGGACTGCACGATACCTTCCGCCTGTTCGACCAGCCCGAGGCGATCTATTCCTGGTGGGATTACCGCGC
>JBLRWT010000259.1:0-3993 GCA_047921095.1 Wenzhouxiangella sp.
ATCAAAACATTTAATTTGCCAAATACTCTCCCCAGCGACTAGGCTTCATCCATCACCATACGGTAGCGAACGGAGCATGAGCCAGCCATCGCAGCAACACCCAGGAGAGCGGTTGAGTGCAGAGATTCAGCCGGTATTGACCCAGGCCGTGCCGGATTCGGCGCGGCATTTGTTTTCGACCGGTTTATTGAACCTGTTGGGCAAGCTGGGCGAGCGATACAGATCGCGGGTGGATGAGTTGCTCGCTGCGCGGGTCGAGCGGCAGAAGCAGTTCAATGCGGGCCAGGTGCCGGACTTTGATCCCGAGACCGCCGCGATCCGCCAGGGCAGCTGGAAAGTCGCGCCGATTCCGGAGGATCTGCGGGACCGGCGGGTGGAGATTACCGGTCCGGTCGAGCGCAAGATGATCATCAATGCCTTGAACTCGTCGGCGAAGGTCTTCATGGCCGACTGCGAGGATTCGTCGACCCCGAGTTGGTCGAACATGATCGACGGTCAGGTCAACCTCCATGACGCCGTGCGGCGCACGATCGAGTTGACCGCGCCGAATGGCAAGCACTACAAGCTCGAGGGGACGCCTGCGGTATTGATTGTCCGCCCGCGAGGCTGGCACCTGGATGAAAAGCACGTTCAGGTCAACGGCCGGGCTTTGCCGGGCGGCATCTTCGATGCAGCGGTCTATCTGTACAACAACGCCGAGACATTGATGCGTCAAGGCTCGGGCCCTTACCTGTATTTGCCCAAGCTTGAAAGCTGGCACGAGGCGGAGTTATGGGAGCAGGTGCTGACCGATATCGAGAAAGCGCTGCAGCTCAAGCCCGGCACGATCAAGGTCACCGTGTTGATCGAGACCCTGCCGGCGGTCTTCCAGATGGACGAGATCCTGCACGCACTCAAGAGCCGGATCGCTGGTCTCAACTGTGGTCGCTGGGACTATATTTTCAGCTATATCAAGTGTTTCCAGGCACATCCTGACAAAGTGCTTCCGGATCGGGCGCAGGTCACGATGGCCGTTCCCTTCCTGCGCGCCTACTCACAGTTGCTGATTCGGACCTGCCACGCCCGCGGCGCGTTTGCCATGGGCGGAATGGCTGCGCAGATTCCGATCAAGGATGATGTGGCCGCCAACGAGCAGGCGCTCAAGCGCGTCCGCGAAGACAAGGAACGCGAAGCCGGCGACGGCCACGACGGCACCTGGGTGGCGCATCCGGGCCTGATCCCGATCGCGATGGAGATTTTCGATCGCCATCTGCAACAGGGACCCAACCAGTTGCACCGCTTGCGTGAGGACGTTCAGGTGAGCGCAAAGGATCTGGTCACACCGTGCGAGGGCACGATTACCGAAGCAGGCGTGCGTGGCAATCTGAATGTGGCCATCCGCTACATGGCAGCCTGGCTCAACGGCCAGGGCTGCGTGCCGATCAATCACCTGATGGAAGATGCCGCGACCGCCGAGATTGCCCGTTCCCAGATCTGGCAGTGGATCCGCCATCCGGCTGGGCGACTTGATGATGGTCGCGACATCGACCATGAACTGATCCAGGCCTGGCATGCCGAGGAGCTCGATGGGATTCGCTCAGAGCTTGGCAGCGAAGCATTCGAGCAGGGCACCTACCAACTGGCCGCCGACCTGCTGGCGGAAGTGACTGCCAGTGACGAATTCGTCGAGTTTCTGACTCTGCCTGCCTACCAGCGGCTGGACTGACCTATTCGAGCACGCCTGAACGACCCCCTATCTAACCGGAGCACAGCATGACCAATGTGAACAGCATCATCGAGATGGAAAAGGACTGGCTGGAAAACCCGCGCTGGAAAGGCGTGAAGCGCCCCTACGATGCGGCCGAGGTGATGCGCCTGCGCGGCAGCATCACGGTGGAACATACACTCGCCCGCCTGGGCGCCGAGAAACTGTGGCGGTTGATGCATGAGGAGGACTACGTCAATGCCCTGGGCGCCCTGACCGGTAACCAGGCCATGCAGCAGGTCCGTGCCGGGCTGCAGGCCATCTACCTCTCGGGATGGCAGGTGGCGGCGGACGCCAACCAGGCCGGCCAGATGTATCCCGACCAGTCCCTGTACCCGGTCGACTCGGTGCCGGCGGTGGTCCGCAGGATCAACAACACCCTGCGCCGGGCCGACCAGGTTCAAAGCTCGGAAGGCAAGGGCGATATCGACTGGTTCGCCCCCATCGTCGCCGACGCCGAAGCCGGCTTTGGCGGCGTGCTCAATGCCCACGAACTGATGAAGGACATGATCGATGCCGGCGCCGCCGGCGTGCACTTCGAGGACCAGCTCGCCTCGGCCAAGAAATGCGGACACATGGGCGGCAAGGTGCTGGTTCCGACCCAGGAAGCGGTTCAGAAACTGATCGCCGCACGCCTGGCGGCTGACATCTGCAACGTACCGACTATCATTGTTGCCCGCACCGATGCCATGGGCGCCGATCTGATCACCTCGGACGTCGATGGACGCGACACCGAATTCACGACTGGCGAACGCACGGTCGAAGGGTTTTTCCGTGTGCGCGCCGGTCTGGACCAGGCTATTTCCCGTGGTCTGGCCTACGCGCCTTATGCGGACCTGATCTGGTGCGAAACCTCGACCCCGGACCTGGGGCAGGCGAAAGCCTTCAGCGAAGCCATTCGCGCCGAGTTCCCGGACAAGATGCTGGCCTATAACTGCTCGCCCAGCTTCAACTGGAAAAAGAACCTGTCGGATACCGATATCGCCCGTTTCCAGAACGAGCTCGGTGCCATGGGCTACAAGTTCCAGTTCATCACCCTGGCCGGCTTCCATGCGCTCAATCACTCGATGTTCCAGCTGGCCCGTGGCTACAAGGCGCGCCAGATGAGCGCCTATGTCGAGTTGCAGGAAGCCGAGTTCGCCGCGGAAGCACAGGGCTACACGGCCACCCGTCATCAGCGTGAAGTCGGTACCGGCTATTTCGATCAACTGGCCCAGGCCATCAGCGCCGGCCAATCTTCGTTGGGCGCTTTGTCCGGTTCCACCGAGGAAGACCAGTTCGACAAGGCCGTCTCTGGCTGAAGCTCAAGGCTCGATGGCGGTGATGCCTTGAAAAGGACCCTCATGTGCCGCAGTATGTTGTTCATTCCAATGAGCCATACTGCGGCACGCCATGAGCGACAAGGAACAACATTCGGGCGGCGAGTCGGGCGACGGTCTGGCGCTGCAGGAAGCCCGGCCCAAGGTCAGCAAGCCACCCCTGTACAAGGTCGTTATTCTCAATGACGATTACACGCCGATGGAATTTGTCGTCAAGGTCCTGAAGCGTTTTTTCGGTCTGTCGCACGACAAGGCCACCAGCGTGATGTTGCATGTCCATACACGCGGTCGCGGTGTGGCCGGTGTCTATACCTACGAGATCGCCGAAACCAAGGTCGTCATGGTTAACGACTACGCCCGTGAGCATGAGCACCCTCTGCAGGCCACTCTGGAAGAAGCTGGCGATTAATCGCCGCTAATTGTCGACCCGGCAGGAATCATCTTCCGCCATACTGGTCATAGCGTTGACGCAGAGAGGTTTTCTTAATCATGTTCAGCAAGGACCTGGAACTATCCATTTCACAGGCCTATCACACGGCCCGTAGCAAGCGACACGAGTTCCTCACCGTAGAACATCTGCTTCTGGCGATGCTGGATAATCATTCGGCTCGGGGGGTGCTGGATGCTTGCGGTGTCGATATCAAGCTGCTGGGGCGGGAGTTGGCACAGATTCTCGATGAAACGATCCCGGTCCTGTCGGCCGGCGATCAGCGTGACACCCAGCCCACTGTTGGTTTTCAGCGGGTATTGCAACGTGCGCTTTACCACGTTCAATCCGCGGAGCGCAAGGAAGTGCTTGGCGCCAACGTCCTGGTCGCGATGTTCGGCGAAAAGGATTCGCATGCCGTTTACCTGCTGAGCAAGCAGGATCTTTCGCGCCTGGATGTCGTCAATTTCATCGCTCACGGCATCGCCAAGAAGGAAGGCGAG
>JBLRWT010000260.1:0-3969 GCA_047921095.1 Wenzhouxiangella sp.
CGGCACAAGATACTACATCTTCGGCCAACCCAGATGGCCCGAAAGTCACGACCGTTTAACGCGCGATATTCGTCACGCCATTGGCCGAATTCTGGGTGCAATCTTCTCACCGGTGGGGTAGTATCCGCCCAGGCTTCGCTGAAAATGAAGCATACAAAAGTGCTCGCCGCGAGGGAAGACAGGCCGTGCAGACGGCTTGTTCAGGGGGGATAGGCGGGCAAACCACAGCCCGTGATACTAAAAAGAAAAGGCATACCCCGACATGACTGTAACCACCCCTGCCCTGCTGCGGTGCAGCGCCGTGCTCATGATTTCGGCCTGGCTGCTGGCCGCCACTCCGCTCACCTTCGCCTCCGATCAGGTCTGGGTTCGCATTCATCACGCGGCCACCGACCAGGCAGTTGCGGCCATGGACCGGGGCAGCAGCAGCCTGGAAGACTACGGCACCTTCCTGTGGGGTGAAGTCAGTGCGGCAGAAGCGGCCGGAATGAAGAACCAGGGTGTTCGGATCAGCGTCTCCGAAAACCCGTTCCTGTTGACCCTCGGTGGCGAAACCTTCGATCCCAAAGATCTGGTCGAGCCGCTGCACAGTCCGCGAACCGCCGGCGATGCCGGCTGGCACCTGGTTCAGTTCGACGGCCCGGCACGTCCGGGCTGGGTGCGGGCATTGCGCGCCACGGGCCTGGAGATCGTCCAGCCCGTGCATCCGTTCAGCTACTACGTCTGGGGCACCGGGCCGCAAGTCAACGCCGCACGTGGGCTGACCCGCGTGCGCTGGGCCGGCGCCCTGCAGCCGGGCTGGAAAGTCCAGCCCCATCTGCGCGGCTTCGACGCTCAGCCACGCGCCACCATGGCACTGGCCAGCGCCCATGTCGACCAGCGCGAACTGGCGTCCGAGATCAGTCGTTTCGCCCAGGTGCACAGCATCACGCCGTTGAACCGACACTTCAACATCGTCCACATGGACGCACCGGGCCACAACTACAGCGCGCTGGCCGAAGTGGCCGGCATTTACACGGTCCAGTACATCCGTCCCGAAACCGGGCCGCGAGGCGAGATGAGCAACCAGTCCGTGGTCGGCAACTATGACGGTTCGGGCGTGGTCTTTCCCGGCTATGTCGACTGGCTGAATGACACTGGCTACGATGGCGCCGGCGTCACCGTCGGCGTTGTCGACGGCGGTGTTCGCACCAGTCATATCGACCTGGCCAGTCGCATCGTGCCTTGCGTGCCTTCCGGCGACAGTCCGACCAGTTGCACGAGCGCGAACGATGATCACGGAACGCACGTGGCCGGAGCCGTGGCGGGAACCGGCGCAACCGGCATCACGAACGCCGCGGGTTTTTTGCGCGGCCAGGGCATGGCGCCGGGTGCCAGCGTGATTCAACAGCGTTATCCCGCTTTCCTCGGCGCCGGCCCGGGCTCGATGATCCCGGACGGCATGCTCAAGATTTACCGCGAATCGGCGCTGTCCGGCGCCCTGCTGACCAATAACTCCTGGGGGCCGACCGGCTCGCCGCAGGGCTACGACATCCCCACCAAGCAGATCGACTTCATTTCGCGCGATGCCGACCCGGCCACGCCCGGCCACCAGCCGGTGCTGGCGGTGTGGTCGATCATGAACGGCAATGGTGATTCCAATGGTCAGTGCGCGCCGAGTTCGCTTGGTTCGCCGGACGAGGCCAAGAACTTGTTTGCCGTCGGCTCCACCTCATTGCAGAACACTAATGGCACCCAGATGGCTAATATTTTCAGGGTGTCGTCAAACTCGGGTCATGGACCGGCCTGTGACGGGCGTCGGGTTCCGCATATCGTGGCACCCGGCTGCTTCACCGACAGTACCGCTTCGGGATCCGACACCGAACATACGCTCACCAATATGTGCGGCACCTCCATGGCCTCACCGGTGGTTTCCGGCGCGATCGCGGTCTGGGCTGAAAAGTACATCGCCGAAGTCGGTCAGAACCCGTCACCGGCGCTGACGAAGGCCGTGTTTTCCGCTGCCGCCCGGGACCTGGTCGGCAACCAGAATGCCGACGGCGGCATCATGGGCCATCGGCCGGACCGCTTTCAGGGCTACGGGCGGCTGGATCTGGACCTGGTCATGAATCACGGCCTGGAAGTGTTCATGGTTGACCAGGAAACCGTGTTCACGGCCGCAGGCCAGGATTGGACCATTGGACTGAACGCGGTCGATCCCACCCAGCCGATCCGCATCATGCTGGCCTGGACCGACGCGCCCGGCCATGGCATGGGCGGCACCACACCGGCCTGGGTCAATGATCTCGACCTGGTCGTGGAAGCCGACGGCCTGACCTATTTTGGCAACGTCATTGGCGCAGACGGCTGGTCGGCCACCGGCGGCAGCCCGGATGACCGCAATAATCTCGAAGGCGTTTTCCTGAGCCCGGCCCAACACGGCGGCGCGATCAACCTCACCGTTGTGGCCGCTGACCTGTCCGGCGATGCGCTGAACCCATATGATCCTGAAGACCCCAGCCAGGATTTTGCCCTGGCCTGCTACAACTGCGTATTCGGGGACCCGACGTTTTCGATTTCACTAGAACCGAATTCTTTGGACGCTTGTCTGCCCGACAGCGGCAGTACCGACTACGAGTTGGATATCAACATCGGAACGATTGGGTTCTACAACGGCACACTACAGCTCGCCGTGCTCAATGCGCCGACCGGCAGCATCAATGTTCTTGATGCTGCCAAGGTCGCGGCACCGGGCGCTTCCGGCTGGACCATGACCGTCGATGCAAGCGTGACTTCCGGCTCGTATCTGGTCACGGTTTCAGGCGATGACGGCGAAGCGGTGAAAACTGCCGATCTCAACCTGGTTTTGGACATGCCTCTGAAGGAAGGCCCGACCTTGATCGCGCCGGAAAGTGGCGCCATCGACACGTCACCGTCGCCGGAATTCGAATGGGCGGCGATGACCGACGTGAGCCGGTACCGTCTTCAGATAGCGACGGCAGCCGACTTTACTGACATCGTGCTTGACGAGTGGATCACGGGGACAGAGGTGACGCCGCCCGGCAGCCTGGCCGACGCCACGGTGTACTACTGGCGGGTGCTTGGCAGCAATCTGTGCGGCGGAAGTGAATGGAGCGACACGTTCAGCTTTACCACCCCTACTAAACCGCAGGCAGCCTTTTCGGCGACCAAATTCAACTTTGCGGTCTCCGCCGGTGGCAGGGACAGTGCGATGCTCACCATCAGCAACATCGGCACCGGCAGCCTGAGCTTCGATATCAGCCTGGCCGACATCATGAGTCCCGGCCAGTTTACCGGCTTCGCCTTCGAGGACTGGCACCTGGTCAATTCGCCGGACAGCATCAATGGATCCGTATCGCTGGAACCAGGCTCGCCGGCCGGGGTTCTGGTGACCGGTGGCGACAACGCGATCGCCGGCACGACAGACTTCGAAATCCTGAGTCCACTGAGTGGCCTGATCACGTTTGACTGGGGATATCAGTCCAGTGACACCGCGTGCTGGGATTCAGGTGGCTACGCTGTTAACGGCACCTACACCAAACTGGCGTGCAACGATGCGGCGGTTCCGTTCTTCGATGCGTCTGCTTCAATCGAAATCGGCGCTGGCGAAACCTTCGCCCTGCGCGTTCACACCGAGGATGGTTTGCTGGGCTCTGGTACATTGGGCATAACAGATTTTGAGTTCACCCCGCATGCCTGTCTCGAACCGGTCACGCCGTCCTGGCTGACCGTGGTTCCGACCGCCGGCAGCATCGCTCAGGGAGAGAGCGCGCCGGTCGACCTCATGGCCGAGCTTACCGGCCTGAGTGACGGAAACTACCTGGCTTACCTGTGCATCAGCACCAATGACACTTCGGCCGGCCTGATCGCAATTCCGGTTGCACTGACCGTCGACGGCGGCAGTCTGTTTTTTGACCGCTTCGAGGAAATGCCTGTCAAGTGAACCAGTGGCAGTTGCCCAGGGAGCCT
>JBLRWT010000261.1:0-3965 GCA_047921095.1 Wenzhouxiangella sp.
CTGTTACTCGGGCTGGCCGCCTGCGCCTCGTCGCCGGGAGAGTTCCGGGACGACGCCCGGCCGTCCGCAGCGCCGTCGGTTCTCGACGGCAGTTACGACCCGGTATGGTGGCAATGGGCGCGCCAGCGCGACGGCGGGTACATGCTGGCTCACACGCGGCTTGAAAACTGCTACGTGGCCGTGGACTGGCCCATGCACGCTTTCGGCGGCGAGCCCACATCCAGACAGCATGCGACCAGACGCGTTGGCGGCACGAAGTATCCGGTCACCGAACGCGCGCTGGATGAATCCCTGCGCGAAGTTCATTACCAGCGCGACCACAACCCGGCGCAGTTTTCGATATTCGGCAATGACGAATGCCACAAGTCTGCGCACATGATTCTGGTCAACCTGGAAGCCGTATCCGGCGCCGACAGGTAGCAAACGGAATCAAGGCGGGCCAAAGCGCTGATCTGATTGCAGATTCTCATTTGACGTACAATCGGAGTTGATCACTCTGGTCCCCGGTTCGATCTGCCAGTGGGTGGCACAAGGAGGAAGGTCGGGTTCCCGGACCGTTCCGCCGAGATGGAGGCAGCAGCGTGAAATGCCGTATTGCATTTGCGGTTGCAATACTCGTGCTGGCCGGGTCATGCAGCCCGCCACAGGAACCTGTACGCATCGGCATTCTGCTCTGGCCTCCTTACGATCTTGCGCGTCTGGCGCAGGCCGAAGGATTCATGCATCCGGACCGGATTCGGTTGATCGACTACCAGACGCCGGCTGAAGTCGTCCGGGCAGCGCGCAACGGACTGATAGACGGCTACTACCTGACCACGCAATATGCGCTTCGCGATCATCCCGGCGGCCCGGATGCCCGAATCATCCATATCATCGACCATTCCACTGGCGGCGACAGCCTGCTGGTCCGGCCCGGACTGGATTCGCTCGAACAACTGAAAGGCAAGCGAATAGCGCTGGAAGCCGGCCCCCTGGGAGCCTACATGCTGCAGAGGGTTCTGGACCATTCCGGCCTGACGCGTGCTGATATGGAACTGCATTTCGTCGACACGCCGGATCACGTGCACGCGTACGCAAGTGGCGAAGTCGACGCCGTCATCACCTACGAACCATTCGTTTCGCGCGTAACCGAAGCCGGCGCCCGGGAGCTGTTCAGCAGCCGCGACATTCCCAATGAAATCGTCGATGTCCTGTTCGTTTCCATGTCACTGATCGAGGAACGAGGGCAGGATCTGGTCGCTCTTGTGCGCGGGATTGAACGAGCCCGCAAGCTCCTCGAATCGCGGCCGGAGCATGCCTTGCCGATCATGGCCGAGCGCCACGGCATGGACACTGCGATATTTGCACGGGCACTGCAGGGCGTGTCGCTGCTCAGCCTGGAAGAAAACCTGGAGCTGTTGAGCGGTGAACAGCCCACGCTTTCGACCTGGATCGAAATGCAGATCGAGGTGTTCGAGCGTGCCGGGATGTGGCAGCTCGGACAACCATGGGCGGCCACGCCGGATCCGCGCATCGTCGAGCGGGCGTTGCAATGACATACGGGCACCTGGCGCTGCGCCACACCATTCCGCTGGTCATTCTGGCCTTGGGGCTGTGCGCCCTGGGCGCCACCTACATCCTCAGCAGCCGGCATTGGGTCGAAGAAATCCACCAGGACGCTGAAGTCTCGATGCGCGCACTCGCCACCCTGACCGCGGGCAGTCTTGAAGCCGCCTACCGGGCCGGCGACGCAGGCCAGGCGCGGGCGGCAATCGAACGTCTGGCCGGGCACCAGCGCCTGCACAATGCCCTGCTGGTCGATGAACAGGAGATCGTCCTCCACGCAACGCGGGTTCAGTGGCAGGCGGCCGAGCTTGCCGGACTGGAACACGGTCTGCCGCGGCCGCTGATCGCACATGTCCAGGATGCGGCTTCACCCCGGGTGATATACGACAGTACGCGACCGGCACTGTTCGGGGCATTCCCGGTCAGCATTCGAAGCGAAGCCGACATCTTCGTTCCCGGCAGCACGGGCTGGCTGCTGATCGATTTCGACCTGTCCGCCGCAGCCGCTTTCATGCGCCGGGACCTGATGGTCCAGATCGCATGGTGGTCGACGGGGCTGCTGGTGTTCTGCGCCCTGCTGTACCTGTTTCTGCGCCGCACCGTGCTGACCCGGATTGCGCGACTGCGGGCCGCCACCCGCGCCGTCGCCTGCGGCGACCTGAGCATCCAGCCGGCCATCACGGGGCGGGATGAAATCGCGGATCTGGCCGAGGATTTCCGGACCATGACGCGCAATCTCCAGCGCTATCAGGACCGGTTCCAGACCTTGAGCCTGCGGGATCCCCATACCGGCCTGTTCAATCGGCGCGGCCTGGAACGGCATCTTGGGAAATTGCTCACGGGATTGCGGGAAGGAAATGGCGCCTGGCTGCTGTGCTACTTCGACGTCGAGGGCATGCAGGTACTCAACAGCACGCGTGGACACGCGGCCGGCGATGCAATCCTCAAGCAGGTTGCCGCGCACCTGAAAAACCGGATTTCCGACAGCCAACTCATCGCCCGCATCGGCGGCGACGAATTTGCAATTCTCCTGCCGCTGCAGGAAAAGCAGCCCGAAGTGCGTGCGAGAGAAGTCCTGGAGCTGCTGGAATCCATGCGCTTCCAATGGGAAGAGACATCGCACCCGGTGCGATTCAACCTGGGTGCGGTTGTCATCGACGAATCAGTGGAAGACATCGAAACCGCGACCAGTCTGGCCAATGCCGCGCGGCTGGCCGCGAAGGAGTCAAGCCACCGGCGTGTCCGAATCGGACGCAAGGACGATGCAGACCTGGATCTTTCGAGCAGCCCCATGCGATGGGTGAACGAAATCTCCGATGCGCTGGAAACCGACCGGTTCGAACTTTTCGCCCAGGAAATACGGGGCAATCGCGACACCACATCGGCCGGGCTGTTTTTCGAGGTGCTGGTGCGCCTGCGCCTGCAGGATGGAACCCTGGTCTCGCCCGGGCAGTTCCTTCCTGCGGCCGAAAAGTATCGTCTTGCCGGACAGGTCGATCTTTGGGTATTAAGTCACCTGTTGGAGTTTTTCCGTAGCCACGAACGGGCCGCCAGACAGATGTTTCTGTGCTCGATCAATCTGTCCGGCCTGAGTCTGGGCAGTGAAGAGATCATCGACCTGGTTTCCGCGGAACTTGAGAAAGGCACCGTGCGTGCCGAGCAGTTGTGCTTCGAGATCACCGAGACTGCAGCCATCACCAACCTTTCGGCCGCAACGGAGTTCATTCGACGGCTGCGCGGACTCGGATGCCGTTTCGCGCTGGATGATTTCGGCAGCGGCGTGTCGTCTTTCGGTTACCTCAAGCGCCTGGAGGTGGATTTCATCAAGATCGACGGCATGTTCGTGCGTGGCGTGGCTGCCGACAGGACCGATCGGGCCATCGTCAAGTCGATCAACGACATCGGCCATCTAACCGGCAAGTGGACCATCGCCGAGTTTGTCGAATCCGACGACGTGGCCCGCGTTCTGTGGAAACTGGGCGTCGATTACATCCAGGGCTACGGCGTTGGCCGGCCGATGCCGCTGGCGAAGATGCTGCGACAATCGATCGGAAGCCGACAAACCGCAAATGGATAGCCCGGCGTATCACTTGCTATTGTCCCGGTCATTGATATAGCCTATGAGCATCTTTCCTGGGGGATGCATATGGGTTTCAGGCATGAGACTGTGGAAGTTCAGACCCTGTCACTCAGCCAATACCGGGCTCACTTCCGATCGACCCGGGCGCTAACCGCTGCCCTGCACGAACGCGACGAACACACCAGGCATCACTGCGACCGCGTGGTGTTGCTTGCCGAGGCAATGGGTCGGGCGCTGGGGCTGAACGGATCCGACATGGCCGTGCTGCGGCTTGCCGGACGTTTCCACGATGTGGGCAAAATCGGCATCCCCGATGCGATCCTGCTCAAGGAGTCCCGCT
>JBLRWT010000262.1:0-3962 GCA_047921095.1 Wenzhouxiangella sp.
GAGAAGGCGCGAATTCTAGCGAGGTTTGCCGGCAAGTGCGAGGCCCAGCCTTTTCCAATATGAGATGAGTCTGAAGGCGGGCCGTGTTTCCAGCATGAAGTGAGTCTGAAGACTCCGGCTGCTGTTCCTGTTCATGATGGAGGAATGCACGCCATCATGAACGCAGAAGAACTGAAGACGATTGAACAAGTTAGAGCATTTTTGGACGGTACTCAGCCGGTGATGTTCGAAGTGGCCGGAGACCGGACGGCCCGGTACCGCTGGATCGAGAGCACGCTGACCCGCTTCGGCTATCGGTCGCTCGGCAAGCCAGACAAAGGCGTCCTGATTCAGTACCTGGTGAAGGTCAGCGGCTACTCGCGCCAGCAGGTCACGCGGCTCATCCGCCAGTACGTCAAGACCCGCCGGCTGGTCCACCGGCAGCGCACCACGAACGGCTTTGCCCGCCGCTATACGGCCACCGATGTGCGTCTGCTGGCGGCGATGGACGAGCGCCACCACACGCCCAACGGGGTCACGGTGAAGAAGCTCTGTGAGCGGGCCTGGCGGGTGTTTGGGGAGTCCGCGTATGAGCGGCTGGCGTCGATCTCGGTGTCCCATCTGTACAATCTGCGGCGGTCGTCAGGCTATCAACGCCACCGACGCCACTTCGAGAAGACCCGGCCACGGTCGCTGCCGATCGGCGAGCGGCGTAAGCCCCAGCCCAACGGCCTACCGGGCTACATCCGCATCGATACGGTGCACCAGGGAGACCAGGACAAGGCCAAAGGGGTCTATCACATCAACGCCGTCGACGAGGTCACCCAGTGGGAAATCGTGGTTTCTGTCGAGCGGATCAGCGAGCGCTACCTCATTCCCGCGCTGGAGGCGTTGCTCGAGGAGTTCCCGTTCCGGGTGCGCGGGATTCACGCCGACAACGGCTCGGAGTACATCAACAAGCAGGTAGCCACGCTGCTCGAGAAGCTGCGCATCGAGTTCACCAAGTCGCGATCGCGCAAGACCAACGACAATGCGCTGGTCGAAGGCAAGAACGGCGCCGTCGTCCGCAAGCTGTTCGGTTACACCCACATCCCGCAGCGTTGGGCCGCCGAGCTCAACGGCTTCCACCGCCAGCATCTCAACCCGTACCTGAACTTCCACCGGCCGTGCTTCTTCCCGGTCACGGTGACCGACGCCAAGGGCCGACAGCGCAAGCGCTACCCCTACGACGCCCTGATGACGCCGTTCGAAAAGCTGAAATCACTGCCTGACGGAGCCGCGGCTTTGAAACCGGACACGAGCTTTGAAATACTCGATACCGTCGCGCACGAGATGAGCGACAACCAGGCGGCGGACCGGCTTCAGCGGGCTCGCCGAAAACTGTTCAGCAAGATCCATGAACGGGAATGGAAGCGGGCTTGAACCCGGCCCCCTGTGGATTTGTGGACGCGTCCTTGCGGACCGGCCGACGCCCTTCGGGACGTGTGGACAAACCGTGGATAAGCGAAGCGCTTACCCACCGCTTGCCCACACTCGCCGGCCTCGCGACCACGAACTCCACAGCGGCAACTGCAAGCTGCTTCAGACTCATTTGAGGATTGGAAAATACTGGTTCGGAGCCGGTCGGTGATTGTCGGTGAGAGAGCGTTGGCAGGTGTTCGCAGGTATAAAGAAGGCGTGGCGACAGCACATTGAGGCACTGTCTTCGCGGCTGGGGAGGAAGGGGAGAGAGAACCGCGCCACGCCTGTTCTTGGCCCGCTTGCCGTCGGCAAGTGGGTAAGAAGGTCGGCATTCTACGGAAATGGCGGCGTCCGACAAGACGCGGGTGGGGGATTTTTTGTAACCAATTGTTGCAGAGCAGCAAAACGTGGTGCAGAGCAGCAATCGGCGACGTACGTCGGGTTTCGTCTGCTCCGGTCTCCTCGCCGCCGCCCCAAAACCGGCCGCTATTCACAGCATGGCCGGGATTGTCGACAATGCCGGTTAGCAACACACGTAGAGTAGGGGGGCACAATGCAGAACAACCTTGGGCTGATTCTGGCCAAGCGCGCGTTTCTGAATCCCGATCGGGAGGCGTACGTCGACTCCCATCGGGATCTCCGGCTGACGTTCGCCGAACTCAACCGGCGCAGCAACCGGGTTGCCAATGCCCTGCTCGACGCCGGCATCGAGCCCGGTGAGCGGGTAGGTCTGCTGCTGATGAACAGCGCCGAGTTCATGGAAGCCTACTTTGCGCTGGCCAAGGTCGGCGCGGTGGTGGTGCCGCTGAACTGGCGTCTGGTGCCGGACGAGTTGGCCTTCATCCTCAAAGACAGCGGCACCCGCCGGCTGATCTACGGCGCCGAATTCGTCGACGCCGTAGCCGATCTGCATGCGCGCGGCGATGCAACGGACGTCTGCCAGTGGCTGCAGGCCCCGGGCGCCGCAGGTGGCGAGGAGGTGCCGTACTTCGCGGCATCCTATGAAGGCTTCCGCGATGCTGGCAGCGACGGCGAGCCGCAGCCGCGCGCGGCCGACGACGACATGCTTTACATCATGTACACCTCGGGAACCACGGGCCTGCCGAAGGGCGTGGTGCACACCCACAACACGGCCATCTGGGCCATCCTCAGCATCGCCGCCACGGTGGAGTACCAGGAGGCGGATCGTTACCTGGCGGCGCTGCCCATGTTTCACGTCGGCGCGCTGACGCCGCTGGCGGTGAACGTGTACCGCGGCGCCACCTCGGTGGTGATGCGCGCGTTCGATCCGACCCTGGCCTGGCAGCTCATCGAGCGCGAAAAGATCACCGCCGGGCTGATGGTGCCCGCCATGCTGAATTTCATGCTGCAGGTGGAGGCTTCCAAACAGGTCGATTACAGCACGGTTCGCTGGATCATGACCGGAGCGGCGCCGGTGCCGGTGGCGCTGACGCAGAAGTACTTCGACATGGGCATCGGGGTGCTGCAGGTCTACGGGCTGACCGAATCCTGCGGGCCGGCGTGCGTCATGGACAGTGAAAATGCCATCCGCCGTCCCGAATCCACCGGCAAAGCGTTCTTCCACACCGACGTTCAGGTGGTCGATGCTGCCGGTCGGCCCTGCGCCTCCGGCGTCGCTGGAGAAGTGGTGGTGCGTGGTCCGCACATCATGCGCGAGTACTGGAACCGCCCTGAGGCGACTGCGGAGACGATCAAAGACGGCTGGCTGCACACCGGGGATGTGGCGGTGATGGACGCCGACGGCTTCGTTGCCATTCAGGATCGCATCAAGGACATGATCATCTCGGGGGGCGAGAACGTTTACCCCGCGGAGGTGGAAAACGTTCTCATGAGTCACCCGCAGATCGTCGAGGCGGCGGTCATCGGGCTGCCGAGCGAGAAGTGGGGTGAGTCGCCACTGGCCATCATCGTGCGTCGCGACGAATCCCTCACGGTACCCGAGGTTCTCGACTTCTGCGTTGGCAAGCTGGCGGGATTCAAACGCCCCCAGGCGGTGGAGTTCGTCGACGAGATTCCCCGCAACCCCAGCGGAAAAATTCTCAAGCGGGTGCTGCGCGAGCAGTTCCCGGGGCCGGCGGCGGTATAGGCGGTCTAAGAGACTCAGCAGGAGCGATGCGGTGAACCTCGAGGAACTTTCTCAGCGACTGGTGCCTTTCTGCCAGAGCAAATACCAGGATCAGGACGTCGTCGTGTTCGACGTGATGGCGATGCCGGGCCACGCCGGGTTCGCCTATGGGTTCAGGGTGCGGGCTGGTGCGCGCACCGACTCGTGGTTCATCCGGCTGCCGCCGCCCAACGTCAACTGGCGCGGTACCGCCGACGTGCTGCGTCAGGTCGCGGTACTGAACGCGCTGGACGGCACCGAAGTGCCGCACTGCTCGGTACGCTGGTCGGGGGACGATCTGCAGTGGTTCGGCTGTCCGTATTTCGTGGTGCCGTGGCTCGAAGGCGATGTCCTGCGCCTCGGCGAGGGGGAGTGGGGGCAGGGTCTTGGTGAGGGG
>JBLRWT010000263.1:0-3961 GCA_047921095.1 Wenzhouxiangella sp.
TGAGCCACCTCGGTCCAACCCGACTTCATTTCTCCTCCTCCTTTGTGTCATCCCGGTCGGGAGCGTTCTGCGCATTTTTCTCTCCGCGCCTCTGCGTCTCCGTGTGATCCGGATACGGGGCCGCTTGCTCTTCGATAAATTTATCGAAATCACTTTCGAAGAGCCGGTCTTGGACGATGCGGTATTTTTCGAATTCGGATTCGGCGTGGGCTTTGGCGATTTCGGCAGTGACTTTGCCGGCGTCCTGCAGGATTGCGCGGTCAGTAGCTTCGATAAAGCGGTTGAGCCGTATTTCCCAGTCCTGCATGGTCATCGGGATCTGGCGCTGGGCCATGTCCTCGGCGACATCCAGGTAGGCGTTCACGAGTCGTGAGAGCTGGGCCATTTCCGGCTCGGTCAGGTAGTTCTTGGCGATGCTGACGTCGAACTTCTGGATTTTTCCATGGGGGGCATCTTTCCAGGTGGTCAGGCCCATGTGCTGCTTTTCCGCATCGGCCCGGTCTACGATGACCTCGGCGGCGGTGTGGCCATGGATCGCCCAGTGGAGCTTGTTCTGCACGGTGGCGAAGAAGCGCTGGGTTGCCGTGGCGCTGCGATCGTAGTCGATGGCGGTCGCATAGATGTCGGTGATCTTCTGGTAGAACTTGCGCTCGCTGAGGCGGATTTCGCGGACGCGCTGGAGTTGTTCCTCGAAATACTGTTCGGTCAGGACGGTGCCGCCGGCCTTGAGGCGTTCGTCGTCCATGGCGAAGCCCTTGACGGTGAACTCCTTGATGATGCCACCAGCCCACTTGCGGAACTGGACGGCCCGCTCGGAGTTGACCTTGTAGCCGACAGCGATGATGGCGGACAGGTTGTAGTGCTGGGTCTGGTAGGATTTTCCATCGGCGGCAGTTATCCGAAATTTTCGGATAACTGATTTTTCCTCCAGCTCACTGTCCTTGAATACCTTCCGCAGATGGTAATTGATCGTCCGCACGTCAACGTCATAGAGCACCGCCATCATTTTCTGGCTCAGCCAGACGTCCTCATCCGCATAAATCGCCTCAACACCACCTTCACCTCTGGCAGTGATGAACGTGAGGTATTCCGCGGCGGAGGAGCGCGTGAGCGAAGTTCCCTGGCTTTGGGGCCTTTTTTTCATGCGCTCACACCTATCTTCTGAAGAATTCCCCGCAAGGCCTTGTCCGTCTCGGCGGCCTCGGCTTCGATGACCTTAAGCTCCTCGACGATTTCCCCGATGGGCCGGTAGGTTTCGGCATCCGAGGTGTGGATGTAGCGGCTGGGGGAGATGTTGTAGTCGTTTTTCTTGAGTTCGGCGTGGTCGACGATGCGGCTGAGTTTTTCCTCTTCTTTCCAGCGGATGAGGGTCTCCGCAATGCGCTGGATGCCTTCGTCGGGGATGAAGTTCTTGGGGTCGCCCTTTTCGAACACCTGGCTGGCGTTGACCAGGAAAACCTTGCCCTGGCGGGCCTTCGGTTTGGCCTTGTTCAGGAACAGCACGATGCCGGGGGCGGTGGTGTTGTAGAACAGGTTTTCGGGCAGGTAGAGCACGGCCTCGATCAAATCGTGGTCGACGAACCACTGGCGGACGGTCTTTTCCTTGTTGGTGCCGGCATTGCCCGAGCCGCGCGAGGCCGCACCGGTGTCGAGGACGACGGCGGCGCGGCCCTTGTCGTTGAGGCTGGCGTGCATGTGCTGGACCCAGCCCCAGTCGGCCGAGGACTTGCCGGGGAAGCCGGCGCCGGCGGGGAAGCGGTCGAGTTCGTCGTTGTCGTAGTCGGCCTCGGTGAACCAGTTCTGGTTCCACATGGGATTGGCGACCACGCGGTCGAAGGTGCGAAGTTTTCCCCGGTCGCGGAATTTCGGGTTCTTGAAGGTATCGCCGATCTCGATCTCGCCCTCGAAATCGTGGATGATCAGGTTCATGTTGGCCATGGCCCAGGTGTCGGCGGTGTACTCCTGGCCGTAGAGCTTCAAAGGAGCGTGGACATTCCTGTCCGCGTTTTCTATTGTTTTCATTCGCGGGTTGGAAAACCCGCGCTCCTTTTCGACTTCGAGCTTGACGAGCAGGCCGCCGGAGCCGCAGCAGGGGTCGTAGACGGTCATGCCCGGGCCGGGCTGGAGCACGCGGGACATGATGGTGCCGACCTCGGGCGGGGTATAGAACTCGCCCGCGCTCTGGCCGCCGCCCTCGGCGAACTTGCGGATCAGGTATTCGTAGCTCTTGCCGATGATGTCGGCTTCGACGTCCTCCAGCCCCAGGCGCTTGGTGCTGATCGCCTCGATCAGGTTGGAAAGGCGGTCGTCGTCGAGGTCGCGCTGGCCGTGGGTGGTGGCGTTGAAGTCGACGCGGTCGATGATGCCCTGCAGCGCCGGATTGGCCTTGGCGATGGCGCGCATGTGGCTGGTCACGCCCTCACCGATGCGGTCGGAGAGCCGGCGGATGACCGACCAGACCGGTTCTTCGGGATCGTCCGGCTTAAGCGGCAGGTAAAAGCGGACCAGCTTCGGATCGGCCTTGACCAGAGCGAAGGCTTTCTTGCGCGAACCGACCTCCCTGGCGATGCGATTGAGTTCGTCGTCGAAGACGTCGCACAGGCGCTTGGTGAAGATCAGGGGAAGGATGTAGTCCTTGTACTTCGGCGCGTCCTTGGCCCCGCGGATGGAGCAGGCCGCATTCCAGATCCACGATTCCAGCGTCTTTTCGCTGGAGCCGTTGCCATTTGAGCGCGCATTTTTTGACTTTTTCATCAACCCCTTTCCCGTGCCTGATTTCCGGTGGCTGCGAACATAGTATGCGTGTCCAAGATTTCTACAGAAGGTCACTCAGCCGAGACATCGGCACCCGCCCGCAGCCCGGCCGAAGCCGGCGTTTTCACCCTTTGGCATCAATCCCATCCCTCGCAACTCGCCTGCCGCCAATGCATTGAAATTGGTGTATTTTATTCTCGTATCGGCTGGTGCCAAGAGGGCTGCGCAGCCAGATTCACGCCTTTTCGAGTCTAGCACGGGCCGGAAAACGTCTTGCCTCGCGGTGCACGGCCGGAAGGCGTTTTCGCCCAAACCGCGGCGTCAGCCCTGCTGAATTCGGTAGGGCACATGAATCCCCGGCTGGTCGGCCGGGAAATCGCGCGTGTTGCGGCTGACCAGGATCAGGCCGTGGACCTGGGCCGAAGCCCAGATCAACAGGTCGGGCAGGCGCAGACGGTGGGTCTGTCGAAGTTCGACGGCGCGTTCGGAAACTGCTCCGTCGATTTCGATGATGGTGAATTGCGCCAGCCAGGCCCTCAGAGCCTCGGCCTGTTCGGGGCTATCGGCGCCCACCAACACCTCGATCCAGGTCACTCGGCTGATGCTTGTAGCTTCGGCCTTTCCGATGACATCCGCAGCCGGGCCGATGCCGTTGAGGTAGTCGATCAGAATATTACTGTCGAGCAGCCAGTTCACCGGCGATTCCACTCGGCACGGACGCGGTCCTCATAGTCCAGTGCGTCTTCGTTGCGGTTGCTCCAGACGCCGAACAGCTTGTCGTCGGACGCGGTTCGGTGTGATTTCAGGAACTCCGCGACCGCGCGCCGTACGGCCTCCGCGCGGGAAATTCCGAGTTGCCGGCTGAGCGCGTCCAGGGTCTCGCGGTCGGATTCGGGCAGGTCGATGATGGTTCGCATGGGGTGTCTATTTAGCATCTGATGACGATGCATGATAACGGGTAGCGCGCCCACGGTCAATCTGCGGCCGGGTTGTCCTGGGCACTTGTTTTTCACAGTACAAGCAAATGCCAGACCGCGCCCAGTAGTGCGCAAACGCCGATGACCGGCAGCATGCCGATGCGCAGGCGGATCAGGGCGACCAGGGCGGCCAGCGTGAGCAGGGCGCTGGCCGGGTCGAGGGTGGATGGTTCCGGGACGTGCAGCGTCAGCGGGCCGAGCATGGTTCGCTCGACCTTGTCGAACAGCAC
>JBLRWT010000264.1:0-3959 GCA_047921095.1 Wenzhouxiangella sp.
TGTCGCACCAGCACCCCGTAGTCTGTGACACCAGATATCTGCTGGCCTCGGATCGAAGGCCAGAACCAGCCCGACAAACTTGACCAGGCCGGTCGCCCAGAGTAGCGTGACCGGACTATTCCCGAAAACGACCAGAAAGCGCAGGACTCCCAAACCATGTTCAACAAACGCGAAAACAACCAGACCAGCGACGCCGAAACCATCACCACCGAAACACCACGGCGTGAAACGTCAACCGCCCCATCCTTGTCCGGTCGCGGCAGCGCCGTGATCGGCGCATCGATCCATATCGACGGCACCTTGCGTGGTGATGAAGATCTTCTCATCGAAGGCAAGGTCAAAGGCACCGTCGAGCTGAAGAAAAACAGCGTGACGATAGGCTCCAAGGGTGAAGTGAAAGCCGATATCTACGCCCACACCCTGTTTGTCGACGGAAGGATCGACGGCAACCTGTATGCGGCCGAGCGCGTGGTGATCCGCAAGAGCGCCCAGGTGCGCGGCAGTATCTGTTCACCGCGCGTCAGCCTGGAAGACGGCGCCGGCTTCAACGGCTCGATTGATATGGACCCGCAAGCCGAAGCGCTCACGAAGGCCTTTTCTGGCAGGAACGCCGGCACCCGGGCACCTGCAGCTGAGCCGAGCAAGCCCGTTTCGGTGCCACAACCCAGTTCCGGTTCCGGAAACGATGACAGCAAGCAGAAGCATCAGCAGCACGCAAAAAGTCGAGCCTGAAGCCGCCTTATCGCAGTCTTTCCGCTTTCCTGACGCATGTCTGCCTCGATGGCGGTCCAGGTCGACGACATCGCGCCCGTAGCGTTACGGGCGCCTTTGTTTGAGTCTCTTGTGGAGGGGCTCGATGATGACCAGCGTCACGTCGTGATGGACCTGGGGCCGGCTCGTGCCGGTATGATTGACCGGCTTGCGCAGGCACGATGCCGTCTCGACATCGTCAACCTCCCCGAAGGTCTGGAGGACCTCCAGGCCATGGAGGATCCGAATCGGATCGAACAGGCATTCAGGCGTTTGTTGCCGCCAATGAACGGCGAACGGATCAACGTTGTCTTCTGCTGGAACCTGCTGAATTACATGCGCCCCGATCTGATCGGCGTATTGATGAGCGTGGTGATGGAACGACTGGCGCCTGGCGGGCGCGAGTCCATGCCTTGATCGAGTATCAGGCCACACAGATGCCTGGCAGTCCCGGGTTGATTGCTCCAGGCGAAGAAAACACCTTGAATATAGAGGCTTCCGGAAGCCCCACCGTGAAGGCTCCTCGCTATAGCTATGGTGCTCTTGAAAAATTGATGCCAGGGCTCAAGTCCGAACGGGCCATGCTGCTCGGTAACGGCATGCAGGAATACTTGTTCAAGAACACCCTTCGCGGCTGATCCAGGACGCCATCCAGAGACTGGCCGGCGCCGGAAACCGATTCAATCGAGGTCGTCGAGAGTCACGATGATATCGTAACTTGAAACATCGATATTCCAGAAGGTGTAGGTATCGCCATCTTCGTCGACAAGTTGGATGTCGAAGATCGGGCTGCGGTAACCGGTCAGCGTTAACCAGTGTTATCTGGCGTACCGGGAAAATCAGGCCGGTTCTACAGATTGTCAGCGTTTTGGCCGCAGACGGCCGAAATAAAAGATTCCGACAGCCAACCACCCCAGCATCAGCACTAAGGACAGAATCAGGATCGGATAAGGGCCAAACTGGAAAATCAATGGCACGGAAAGGGCGGTGAACAGACCGCCACCAACAATCGGCTCGAACAACAACTGCTTGTAGCCAAAAGCCTGAAGGGCCGGCGACTTGTTATCGGCATCAGCGATCCGAAGCAGCAACAGGCCGGTCGGCGTGACGCCCATGGACTGGCCAAGATCCCCGATGCCACGCTCGAACCACCAAGTTGGAATCATGTGCCGCGCCAGGTAGATGAACGCCAGGGTGTTCCAGGTAATGCCAACCAGTGCGAGCAAAAGGAACGGCACCATGTTCTCACCGATCACCGTCAGCGACAGGCCGGCCAGGGCAGCGACAATCAGGAAATCCAGCGACCAGCCCTGAACCCGCATGACCAGGCCTCGATCCACAAGTTCATGATGATCAAAACGCGATAACAGCAGTTGCAGGATCAGCCCGCCGATCATCGCCATGGGGAAAAGCGGCACATAGGTCATGAATTCCGTATCCCAGCGCCGTCCCCCATGTCACCGATTCGAGCATCACCAGAGCCTCGAGAAGCAGCCACCCGATCAGGATGGCAAGACCGATCACGGCGACGGTCAGCGACAGGCTGTCGATCGAGCCAGGGCGGGTTGTCTGGTAGCCGGCCGGCTCGCGTTCGGACTTCTCGACGATCCCGGTGCGCTCCGATTCGGGAATGTCTGCCGGGTTTTGCAGCACCTCGGTGTGGCCGGCGCGCACCGCCCAGTTGACCATGCCGACGCCAATCACCACACCGGCGATGATGCCCACCGTCGCCAGGCCAAGTGCCAGGTCGGTGGCTTCGGCGAAGCCCACTTCCTCGAACGTGTCGGCCAACCCGGCCGCCGTGCCATGTCCGCCCTCGAAACCGATTTCGATCAGGGCCCCGGCCATGGGCGGCAGGCCGAAAACCGGCGTCAATACCAGTACCGCCAGCGCGATGCCGAAGGTGTACTGGCCCCAGGCCAGCATTTGACCAAACGACACCTGCGGGCCGGCCAGCATCCAGATCTCACGGATGCCGGGAATGGTCTTGCCGATGAACAGCGAGGCGAAGATGACGTTGATCAGCAGACCAGGCAGTGCCTGCCAGACTGCCAGGGTCGAAACGGGAAAGATGCCGGCAAGCGATTCGATACCCGGCACGTCCAGCCTGCCCAGGACCTCGGGTCCCAGCAATAAGGCGACCAGGCCACCAATAACCGAACTTGGCAGGAAGATCTTCTGCAGGGCCGGCGTGACCATCCGGATCCATTTGCCAATCAGGAGAAACACCCCGATCAGGATCAGCGCCAGACCAATTTGATCGGCGCTCACAGCGGGTCTCGGCAATCGACGCCGAGTGCCGCCAGCGTGGGCGCGACGCCGTCAAGAACCTTGTCGGTATCCATCAGGCGAACTTGGTCGCACACGAGGGGCTGGCCAGGCAGGCGTTCTGCAATCATCGCGAGGGTGAGCGCAGTGGCACGCGTCAATGGCACCAGCCGGCAACGCAAACGATGCGACTCGCGGATGATTCTGAGCAAATCCAGCATGGTCACGACGCGCGGGCCGCCCGCCTGGTAGACCGTGCCTTCAGACTTGTCGTCCATAAGTGCTGCATGCAGTCCGGACACCAGGTCATCGAGATGTACAGGCTGGATGCGTGTCCCCGAACCAATGACCGGCATGACTGGCAGACGCCTCATTCGGTCTTGCATGCTGCTGGCAAAGTGACTTCCGGGTCCGAGCACGAGGCTGGGGCGAACAATCGTTGTTTCAGCAAACGCATCAGACACCGCCAACTCGCCTTCAGCCTTGGTCTGGTCCGACCAGGCCGGGGCGTCGGTTGCCGCCCCGAGTGCCGATAGATGGATGAATCGGCGTACCCCGGCCCTGCGCGCGATCGTGGCACATCGGCGCGGCGCCTCGACGTGAATTCTGTGGAACGCATCGCGTGTTCGAGCCGCCGTCATGCCTGGCAGATAGACTGCGGCTTGGACCCCGTCCATCGCCTTTTCCATCTCTTTTCCGTCATGCACGTCACCTGGCCAGCCAGTGACCCCTGGTGGCATAACCTCGATCTTCGCGCCGCGAGCCACGGCGCGCACCTCGGTACCCGAAGCCGCCAGGCGCGCAGCCTGCGCGCAAAGAACTGGAGCATGTCGCTGTTCGTGATCTACTTCGGCCTCAATCGGGTGCACAAACATCTCAAGCACCATATGGTGCTGTTCGGTCCACGCTACCGCGATCTGATCCGCGACATCTTCCAATCT
>JBLRWT010000265.1:0-3946 GCA_047921095.1 Wenzhouxiangella sp.
TCGTCTTTTGGGTTTGATCGACAACAGCGCAAACACGGCCAGACCGGCGGTGAGGATCACGAAGCCCTCGCCCAGGGTATCGATCGAACGGTAGCTGGCCAGAACGGCTGCGACCATGTTCGGCACACCCATGTCCGGATAGCTCTGTTCGGTGTAATAGGGGCCGACGTGAACCTGGGCCGGATTGTCGGGCGAGCCGAACTCGGGCAAGTCCAGGGTGGCATAGACCAGGACCGCACCCGTCACGATGACCACAGCCAGGGCCACGCCTTTATGTCCGCGATTGCGTCCATGATCGGGGTGTTCGTAACGACGCGCCAGAGCCAGGACGGCCAGCATCAGGATGGTGGAAATTCCGGCGCCGACAGCGGCTTCGGTCAGGGCGACGTCGCCGGCATCGAGCACGACGAACAGCGCTGCCGACAACAGCGAGTAGATCGCGAAAAGCATGGCGGCAGCGAACAGATCGCGGGTGCGCACGATGGCCACGGCGACGACCACGAGAAACAGCAGCAGACCGATGTCGATCAGGTATTCGATGACGGCTCTCCCTTTTCTTGATCACCCAAATTGTTGTCAGGCAACTTGACTTCCACCCCGTCGATCATTGCGGCGCGGGCCAGGGCATGGGTGGCGGTTGGGGCGGTGAACAGCAGGAACAGCAGGATCAGGAACAACTTGATGGTCAGGATGCTGAAACCGGACTGCAGCGCCAGTCCCAGAACGATCAGCACCGCGCACAGCGTATCGGTCACGCCAGCCGCATGCAGGCGGGTATAGAAGTCGGGAAAGCGTACAAGGCCCAGGCCGCCGATGACACCGAAGGCGCCGCCGGCCAGCAGCAGGATCCAGGAGACGATATTGACAAGGGTTTCAGCCATCGGTGATATCCCCTTCGCCGGCCTTGGCCAGGTCGCGCATCTTGGCCAGCTTCATTACCGCGACCACGGCAATGAAATTGATCAGGGCATAGACCAGGGCAACATCGATCAGGTCGGCATGGCCGGTGACGTAGGTGATCAGGGCGACCACCAAAACGGTCTTGGTGCCAAAGACGTTGACCGCCAGGATGCGGTCATAAATGCTCGGACCCTTGAGCGCCCGGAACAGGGCCATGGCCATGGTGGCGAAAATTGCCATTGTCGTGATGACCAGGACAGCCGTCATGATTTGGGGCTCCTTCGTCCCTCTTCCAGCCAACCGACCCAACTGGCCATCTTGCCGGACTTCAGTTCCTCGGCGGCGGCGCGATCAAGCGCATGGGCCGTCAGCTCGTTCTCGGTCAGGTGCAGCGAAACGGTGCCGGGAGTGAGGGTGCAGGAATTGGCGTAGGTCACTTTGGCCACGGCCGTTTTTTGAGGCACTGCCACGGTGACCAGGCGGGGACTGATGCCTGACGGAAAGATCACCCTTCGGGCCACACTGGCATTGGCCAGCACGATCTGCCCCAGCAGCCAACCCCAGTAAATCGGCAAGCGCCAGGAATACAGGACCGGGTCGTGCTCGAGCCCGACCACATCCATGCGCAGCGACAGCCAGACAACCAGCGCTACCGATCCGCCGCCCAGAATGAACAGCAGCGGTTTGTAGACGCCGGAGATGGCCAGCCACAAGACGACCAGCAGCAATGTCAGAGAGATTACATAGCGCATAAGGGCAGGAATATTACCAAGACTGGCGAGGTGATCCCAAGGTTTCGGTCAGATTTCGATACGGCATGCCACTTCAGAAGGACGCAAACAGGGCCCACGGCTTGGCTGCAGATAATTCGAATAGCTCAGGCGGCGTCGGCCAGGGGGGAGCTCTTGCCGCTCAGCAATCGAAGCACCGAATCGCGTTGAGCGTCTGACCAGACCAAGTCTGAATCGCTCTGGATTCTATCCACCAGTTGCTCGGGCACCAGCACCGGTACGCTGGTACTGTCCGTGTTTTGCAAGATGACGTCGGAGCGGGCAAAGCAGATCATCGGCCGCACCGGCACATGGATGCCGTGGGTCAGCAGCCAGCGTTCCAGTGCATCGACCTGGGCACTCACCTGGCGCAACGGGCTGTCCATTGAATGCCAGTTCGGGCTGCTGCCGCAGCCTCTTCGGGCCACGCGCCAGTGGCGCTGATCCGGGTCGATGTAGATCATGCCACCGGCGTTCTTGACCTCGATAATGGTGAGGCCGTCAGGTCCGATAACCACGAAATCCAGTTCACGGCGTGCGTTGGGCAGCCGTGGATCCGGAACCTGAACCTGGTTGAACAAGATGAAGTCTTCTGGCAGCCGCTGTAACTCGCGCAGGCATCTGACCTCGCCTTCGATACCGGTCAGGACATCCGACGGTACTGACGAGCCACCCGTGATGCTGCTGAAGAACAAGAACATGGCCGAGATTCCGGCCAACATCAATCCCAGCGGCGGCGTGACCAGGTAGCCTGCCACCGATATGGCAATGGCGAGCGCGCCCCCCAACCCCAGCCGGACTGCACGACTGCGTGCCGCCAGCCTCATCTCGGCCTGGTGCCGGATCAGCGCGGGGTATTCACGGAGATATCGTGTCGTCGCCATGGCTTGATTTTGACACATGCCGGGTCGGTTGTTCGAGTGGTGGCGTGACAAGCTGTCCAAATTCCCCCAGAATGTCTGACCTGATCGCAGCCGAATAAATGGAATCTCGTGAACTTGCCCAATCTCACGCCTGATGCGGCCATCAATCCTGCCGAGCTTTCCGAACTGGCCGCAATGATTCGTGCCGGTGCGCCGCTGATCGTGATCGAAACCCACGACGAGCCGCATGCCATCAGCCTGTTTGGCGAGTTGCGTCGGCAGATGGGCCGGCCCCTGTTCAAGTGGACCGCGGCCCAGGGCCTCAAGTGGGTCGAGCGTGATCAGTTGCTGGCGCCGGAATTCAAGGAGGCTGACAAGGCGTTGGCCCATATCCGCCAGCGGCGTGATGTCGGCATCTACCTGTTGATGGACTTCCATCCATTCCTGCGCGATCCGGTCAATGTCCGCCAGATCCGCGAAATGTCACGCATGACCGATGGGGCACACGCCCGCACGGTCGTGATGGTCAGCCCCGAACTCAAGCTGCCGCCCGAGTTGGAAGGGATTGCTCGTCGCTTCCGCTTGCAGCCGCCGGAACGCTCCACCCTGGTCGACATGGTGCGCTCGGAGGCCGCGCGCTGGGGCAATCAGCGTGGCTCGGCCGCGGCGGCAATCTGCGAGCAAGCCCTGGAGCGCCTGATCGTCAACCTGGAGGGGCTGACCATGAAGGATGCGCGGCGGCTGGCGCGCAATGCCATCTGTGACGATGGTGCGCTTGATGAAAGCGACCTGGCCGACGTCATGCAGGCGAAATTCGAGCTGCTCAACCCGGGTGGCATCCTGACATTCGAAATGGAAACGGCTCGCTTCGGCCAGGTGGCCGGCATGGAGCGTCTCAAGCGCTGGCTGGAGATGCGTGCCAGTGTCTTCAATGCCAGCGAGCCGCCGCCGGGCCTCGATATCCCGAAAGGCATGATGTTGCTCGGGGTGCAGGGTTGTGGCAAGTCACTGGCGGCACGAGCCGCGGCGGGGCTGTTCGGTGTGCCTCTGCTGCACCTGGACTGCGGCGCCCTGTTCAATCGATATCACGGGGAGAGCGAGCGCAACCTGCGTGAATCCCTGCGCGCAGCCGAACTGATGGCGCCCTGCGTGCTATGGATTGACGAAATCGAAAAGGGTCTGTCCGTTTCCGATTCAGACGGCGGCACCTCGCGCCGTATGCTGGGTACCTTGCTGACCTGGATGGCCGAGCGCAAGTCGCGCGTGTTCATCGCCGCCACCGCCAACGACATCACCATCCTGCCGCCTGAACTGGTGCGCAAGGGCCGGTTCGATGAAATCTTCTTTGTCGACCTGCCCGACGAATCCACGCGAGAGGCCGTACTGGCAATCCACCTGAAACGCCGTCAACTC
>JBLRWT010000266.1:0-3939 GCA_047921095.1 Wenzhouxiangella sp.
CGCCTGGCCCAGCGCCTTCCCAAGGATTCGGCCGTAGAAAGGCGAGCGAACTTCGACACGCAGGTTGGTGATGGGATCGGTAATGGTTCCGAGCAAGTCATCTTCTTCTACCATCTCGTCCAGTGTGACCCGACTGGACAGAATGCCGCTGTGATCGGCTCGCACCCAGCTCGACCGATAATAGATTGGTCGCGGCTCTTCCCACAGGCTGGCGCGCGCGTCCATGCCCAGGTGATTCATCAGGCTGCGGATCGAGCGGACCCCGTGGCTGACTTCATCGGGCTGGAAGCGCATTGGCTCACCCGCCTCCAGGGTGACAGCCGGTATTCCCAGGTCTGTCGCCGCGCGCCTGAGCGTCCCGTCGCTGCCACCGCTGTGCAATACGACGGTTGCCCCGAAGCCACGGGTCATGTCCTTGACCGTCTCGTTGTTGAGGTCGGCTCGCAATTGCGGGACATTGGTGCGGAGCAACGAGCCGGTATGCAGGTCCACCAGCGCATCACAATGAACAATGATCGAATTGAAGAAGGAATAGGCAATTCGGGAGGCCGAGCTTCCCGTGGGATTGCCGGGGAAATAGCGGTTGAGGTCGCGCCGATCCGGCAAGTAACGTGAATGACGCTGGAAACCGTGGATATTGACGATCGGTACGCCGATCACCGTGCCATTGAGGCTGGCCGGATCGATCCCGAAGACGAGGTTGCGCACGATTTCGATACCGTTGAGTTCATCGCCATGAATGGCCGCAGTGATGCAAAGCACGGGTCCTGGGCGTGTCCCATGGACGACCAGCACCGGCACGGCGACATCAAGCCCGGCAAAGGACTGCTTGTCGTGCCAGGACAGACGCATGAATGTCCCGGGCTCCACAGTGGCTCCCAGCAAGCCCAAAGCGATGGCTCGGGGTTCGGATATGCGCGGGCTGGGATCGGTGTCGCGAATTTCCTGGTCAACCAGGAACGCAGGAAGGCCGGGCCATGTGACGGAGGGCGTTTCCGGCGTGCTTTCGGCATGCACTGGCATCGAAAGGATCAAAAGCGGCATGCTGGCAACAAAGCACATCAGCGCATTCTGGAGTTTAACCAAGGGTAATGTTCACTCGCTTTTCGGGTCAGTGACGGAGAGGCTATTTATACCAGTTTCGCCTGGTCATCATGATGACAGAACCGAAATCAGCCTGTCGGTCTGCTGGCGCTCGGCCTGATTTTGTGCGCCTGACGCATCGTTAATCGTTTGCCATGGGTCTGGCAACGCCATAGCCACTCGACCGGACCTTGCCGGAAGAAGTGAAGCCACAGCTTGCTGAACACCATTTGACAGAGAAACAGGGCAACGGAGAAAAGAATCAGACTGCCGAGGGAAAGATTCGCGAACCAGCCAATGCCAAAGCCATAAAACAATGGCACGCAAACAACCGATTGCAGCAGATAATTGGTCAGCGCCATACGCCCCACCGGCGCCAGCGCGCTTCTTGTCGCTCGCGCGATCATGCTGGCGCTGTTCCACCAAAGCGTCAGGATTGCCGCATAGCCGATTGCAAGTAACGGCGCCTCACCGGTATTGGCCGCAACCCAAACTGCTCGTAACATCAGGGTGTCGGGATCCAGTTGACGTCCGACTATCGCCAGAACCAGGCCCAAGCCCAGGCCTATGAGCATGGCTGTCCAAATCAACCTTCCATGCGTTGTTCCCGGAGCCGCCAGTCCCAGTGTTGCGGCAGCAGCGCCGAGCAGGAACATGGCGAAAACCCGCAGTGGCCGAAGTCCCTGCAGCCACTCGACAAAGATGCTGACAGTCAGCAAGAGGTTGGCGCGAACGACTTCGATGTAGTGACCGCCCGCCAGAACTGGAACACTGTCCTGCAGGGCTTGTGTCGCGAATTCGCCTCGGCTATCGGGCAAACCGATGACCGGGCCAAAAAAGCTGGCCAGCGCGGCGGTCATCAGCGCAACAAGCCCGGCTACGGCCAGGGTCTGTGGCCGACAGCGCAGAAAGGGGGGCAGCAGCATCCCCAGGAGTGCATACAGCACCAGGATATCCCAGGGCCAGAACAAAACCGAATGCGCAATACCGACCAGGAACAGGCCGAGCATGCGGCGCAGGTGAATGCTCCTGGCATTGCCCGGGGTTTTTTGCGCCATCATCACGAAACTATAGCCAAACAGCAGGGAGAACAAACTGTAGAACCTGCCGCGCACCAGAACATCGACCAAGGCAGCGATCGCCTCATCATGAGTGCTTCCGGGCAGCCCTGCCCTGCCGTCGACGCCGAGAAAGCCGTAGCCTGAGAAGACCTGGATATTGATCAGAAGGATGCCGAAGATGGCAAAGCCCCGGAGAGCGTCGAGCGACTCAATTCGTTGCCGACCGTCAGGCAACCTGTTGCCCGATGCAGTGAGCGCCGTCACCATTGGCTTCCATCATTGTGCCCGTGGCCCGTTCTGGGCGAAACACTATCGGAACCAGCGACTTGCCCGGGAGTCTCATTGCGCTGAAGGCAGCGTGAATCGAGCTGAAGGCAGCGTGAACCAATGAGAGACCGAATGACCAGGCGAACACTTTCCGCATTATCCATAATTATCCTGCTGATCGTCCCGACCGTTTCCGTGCCGGCCCCACCGGCGCCGGACTGGGCGGAGCGGCTGGAACTGGAGATTCAGAGAATCGACGACGCCATGCCTGGCCAGCTCGGGGTCTATATTCGATCCATGGCTGACGGGGCGTCAGTGCGACATCGAACGGATCGAAACTGGTATCTGGCCTCGACAATCAAGATTCCGCTGGCGATCGCGCTGATGCAGAAGGTGGAAGCTGGCGAGCTGGCCATGGATGACGAACTCGAGCTGGCGGAATCCGATTTTGTCGATGGTGCCGGCGACCTGTTGTGGCATGAACCCGGAAGCCGTTTTACCCTCGATGAACTCAATAGACGCTCTGTCAGCGACAGCGACAGTACGGCAACCGATATGCTGATCCGCCTGGTGGGCGTCGAGCAGCTCAATTCGCAAATTGCCCGGACCATGATTTCAAGCGGTTTCGGGCCTGTGACGACAATCCTGCAGGTTCGATACGACGCCTACGGTGAGATTGCAGCTGCGGTTGAAACGATGTCCAACATCGACTTCATCGAGCTGCGTTCAGAAGGCGGTATCGAGAATCGCTACCAGCGGGTGCTGGATATCCTGGCCATTGATGCCGCCGAAGCTGGCGTCAGCAGTGGCATGGAGGCTTTCAGGCGTTATTATGCGCGCGGCATCAACTCGGGCAATCTGGAATCATTTGGCATTTTGCTCGAGCGACTTGTTCGAGGCGAGTTGCTCAATGAGGCCCACACCCGGCGCGTGCTCCAGATCATGGAAGAAGTGACGACCGGCGAACATCGGATCAAGGCTGGCTTACCGGCCCATGCTCGTTTCGCACACAAGACGGGCACACAAATCGCTCGCGCCTGCAACGTCGGAATCCTGAATCCGCATAGTCCTGACAAGGCCGTTCTGGTGCTGGCCTGCGCCGAGGATTACGATCAGCTCAACGATGCTGACATGGCCTTTCGCAAGCTGGGCCAGGCACTTTCCGCCGCTGGTCTGGTGGATGGAAATTGACACGCAAAAAAAGAACCCCCGAACCTTGCCGTTCGGGGGCTTAAAACTGCCAATCATAAGAGGGAGGGGAAGGGGGATTGGCAGTTGAGGGAGAAGGAAGTGTCAGTTGAGCCTTTTGTCCACCTAGTGTTCGTTGTCCAGTTGCTGATCAAGATACGGTAACCGCCGTGAGCTGTACGTGCGATTGCGCACATAAAGCAAATTTATTTGTGATCCCGTCAGTCAGACTGGGCGAGTTCAGCTTGGTCGGTGATTTCCTCGCGCAGCTCACGCAACCAGTCCTTAACCAGAGTGGCATTGACCGGATCCATTCTCATCAACAACTTGCGTCCCCATG
>JBLRWT010000267.1:0-3918 GCA_047921095.1 Wenzhouxiangella sp.
CGTCGGTGCGTCAGTGGTCAGTGGTCAGTGCGTCGGTTTTCCCTCTCCCGTCTCCCCTCTCCCCCTCTCCCGGGTTTTCGTCACGAAAACCGCACCACCGGCGACTCCCGCAATATCTCCGCATACTTCGTATGCACATGTCCCATCCTTACCTGGCCGAGGAATCCGGAATAGGCCAGGTAGCTCACCAGGAAGCGGCGATCGGTGGCCCAGGGGGGGAGGAATTTTGGTGGCTTGACCAGGCCGAGGGCGGCCAGTTCGCACAGGACGGGGATGTCGTCCAGGTCCATCTTGCCGCAGAACAGCAGCATCAGCACATCGGCCCGGCCGGCGGCGACGACCGAGCGCAGGAAGTCGTGGACGCGCAGCAGGCCGTCGAGATAGACGACATCCTTGGTGAACGGCGCGCCGCCGGACAGCAGGCCGCCGCGGAAAACCCGGCGGGTCTGTTCGAAGGCGCTTTTCTGGTTCGCCAGCGGGGTCGACTGCTGGCCGGGTGCGGATTTGGCGTTGTTGACCTGGTCGAGGAAGTGGTTGTAGACCTCGATGAAATCGGCCCCTTCGGCCGCCATGTGGATGCCCAGCACCCGGTCGGTCAGGCGGCTGAGGCGGTCGACGTCCATGCAGCCGGTAATGAATTCGGCGAATACCGCCAGGCCTTCCTGGGTCCGGGTGGTACCCGGGTGGCTGGAGGCGAGGATGGGCAGGTCGGTCTGATGGCGGCCGTTCAATCCGGTGGCGACATGAATGCCGGCCTCGTGGTTGACCAGTTGCTCGACATCCCGGTCGGTAAACCGCGCGGTCGATCGAATCCGGATCCGGTCCGGTCCGGCGGTGGCATTGGCCGACAGGTTGTCCACTACCTCGATCGCCGGGGCCTCGTCGCCGAAGAATTTGTGGACCGCAGCACTCATCCGGCGAGCGACGTCATCGGCCGTGGCGGTCGGATCGTCGGGCGCACCCAGATCAATATGGCTCATCCGGTCAATGATCTTGCGCAGGCGCCGCGCCAGCTCCAGCGGGCTCTGGCCGGAATCGGCCAGGGTCAGGTTCGGTGCGCCGTAAAGCTCGGTCGAGCACTCGAAAAACGCCGGCTGACCCAGGTTCCGAATCATGCGGCTGGCCGTGTCGATGCGATCAGCTGTCCGGCTCAGCCAATCCCTGGCCGGGCCGGCCTGGTCGATCAGCGGCCGGGCCCGTAGCAGTGCCTCGTCAACAGCCCGTGTGTCGGCTTTTTCGTAGGACACGTCCGGCATCTCGCGTCCGCCATTCTCGATGAATCGGTTTCTCACATCCAGCGGCCAGGCCAGCAGCCCCAGGATGCGCAAGGGTTGCTCGGCTTCGCGCAGGGCCAGGGCGGCGCGGCTGATTTTATGGTTGGTTTGGGTCACAGACACTCAAAAGGCACTCCAGGGCAGGTTGCGGGTATAATAAACGGTTACGATTCTCAATCGCCCAACGTGCGGGCCGGGTCAAAATTTATGTTGTTTGATAACGTCGTCATCAAGTCCGTCGCTCACATCGAGCCGCCCAATCTCATCACCAGTGAAGAGGTTGGCGAACAGCTCGCGCCCGTGTTCAAGCGCTTGCGCGTCCCCGGCAATCCGCTGATCGATCTGGCCGGGATCATGGAGCGCCGCTTCTGGGATGCCGGCATGATGCCCTCCGACGGCGCCACGTTGGCGGCTCAAAAGGCCCTCGCCGACGCCGATATTGATCCGAAGCGGGTCGGAATTCTGATCAATACCTCGGTCTCGCGTGATTTTCTCGAGCCTTCGACCGCCTGCATGGTGCACGGCAACCTCAAGCTGGCCAACACCTGTGAGAGTTTCGATGTCGGCAACGCCTGCCTGGCCTTCGTCAACGGCATGAACATCGCCGCCCACATGCTCGAACGCGGCGAGATCGACTACGCCCTGATCGTCAACGGCGAGAACAGCCGCGACATCAACGAAATCACGATCAAGCGACTGCTGGAAAACAAAGTCAGCCGAGAGGAATTCAAGAGCGAATTCGCCACCCTGACCCTGGGTTCGGGCTCTGCCGCCATGGTCATGTCGCGCGGCGACCTCGAGCCGGACGGCCACCAGTACCGCGGCGGCGTTGCCCGCGCCGCCACCCAGTTCAACGGCCTGTGCCGCGGCTGGAACCACCAGATGTGGACCGACACCAAGTCGCTGCTGATCGAAGGCATGAAGCTGGCCAGCATGACCTTCATCGCCGCCCGCACCGTCATGGGCTGGGTGGTCCAGGAACTCGACCACGTGGTCATCCACCAGGTCTCAAAGGTCCACACCGAAAACTTCATCCGCGCCTTCGGCGCCGACCCCGAAAAGGTCTACCGAATCTTCCCCACCCTCGGCAACATCGGCCCGGCATCCATCCCCACCGTCATGTCCCGCATCATCCAGGAAAACCGCGTCAAACGCGGCGACCGCATGGCGCTGATGGGCATTGGCTCCGGTCTGAACTGCGCCATGGCCGAAGTGGTCTGGTGACAGACGGCCGTCTTGAAGACCGAGCAGCTCAACGCACTGAAAGGCGCCGTTCTTTCAGTTGTTCCGTCCTGCCAGGCGATCTACATCTTCGGCAGCGCGGCCAGTGGGGAACTCGTTGCCGGTAGCGACGTGGATCTTGCCTTGCTGCTGCCGATTGATCGAGCCCGAAGCTTTGATTTGACCGCAAGCATCAAACTGTCGACCGCGCTGAGCGCAGTGGTGGGCAGGGACGTCGATCTCATCAATTTGCGTGAAGTCGATACTGTTTTTCAGGGGCAGATATTGTCAACCGGCCAACGAATCTACGCCGAAGATGACGTTCTTGTCGATGAGTTTGAACTCCAGGTCATTCGCATGTACCAGGACCTGCAGCAACAGCGCGCCGACATTATCCAGGCCGGCATGCAATCAGGCCGCTTCTACTCATGAACGATGTCCTGCTCAACAAGCAAGCCGGTATCGAGCGCTGCATCCGCCAGGTCCGCCGTTATTACCAGGCCGAGTCGGCTGTTCCGTTCAAGGATGATTTCCTGCGACAGGATGCCATTGCGCTCAACCTCCAGCGCGCTATCGAGCAGGCCATTGATTGTGCGAACTACGTCGTCAAGAAGAGAAAACTTGGCTTGCCGCAAAGCGCGGGCGACTCGTTCACTCTGCTGAAAACCGAAGGCGTCATTGATGAGGCCACCAGGCAGCGCATGCAGGGTATGGTCGGTTTCAGAAATATCCTGGTTCACCAGTACCAGCAACTGAACCTGGATATCATGCTCAACGTTATCGAAAATCAGCTTGAAGACCTGATTGACTTCGCCCACAGGATGTTGAAAAGTCTGGGCCAGGAATCATGATCAGAAATCACAACCAGAAATCATAACCAGGAATCGCAATCAAGAACCGTCATGCACCTGTATCCGTTTACAAGCCATTACCACACCCAGTCGGACGGTCACCGCCTGCACTATCTCGACGAGGGCCCGGCCGACGGCCAGCCGGTGGTCATGGTGCATGGCAATCCGACCTGGTCGTTTTACTACCGCAAGCTGGTGAATGAACTCAAAGGCAGTCATCGTTGCCTGGTGCCTGACCATATCGGCATGGGTTTGTCGGATCGGCCGAGCGACGAGCATTACGTTTACACCCTGCAAAGCCGGGTCGATGATCTTGGTCACTGGCTTGACGCGGTTGAACCCGAACGGCCGGTCGATCTGATCGTGCATGACTGGGGTGGGGCGATCGGCATGTCCTGGGCGGCGCGCAATCCGGAACGGGTGCGTCGCATCGTGCTGCTCAATACCTGGGCTTTCAACATACCCGAAAACGCCAGCCTGCCGGCCTCGCTGCGATTTGCCCGCACCGGCATCGGCGCCTTCATGATCAACCGCTTCAACGCCTTCTCCGGCCTGGCCGTTCGCATGGCCAC
>JBLRWT010000268.1:0-3911 GCA_047921095.1 Wenzhouxiangella sp.
CATCAACCTATTGGCGTAGGTATGGGGATGAAGTATCGGGGCTTTACCCTGATTGAGTTAATGATGGTCGTTGCTATTGTGGCGATCATGGTCTCGATCGCGGTGCCCGCTTATAACCGGCATGTTGAAAAGGCCCGGCGCGCGGATGCGCAGTCGGCGCTGCTCAGTGGCGCCCAGGCGCTGGAGCGTTGCTTTACCCGCAACAATGCCTACGATGCGGCGGCCTGTTCGTTGCCGACGGCCTCGCCTGATGGTTTCTACACCATCAGGGTTACGGCAACCCCCTCGAGTTACACCCTGACGGCGACCGCCACGGGTATCGACGCCTGTAGTCCATTCACGCTTGATCATCTCGGCGTCCGCGGTTCTGGCGGAAGCGATGCTGATCGTTGCTGGGGTTCGTAAATGAGCAAATCAACTATTGCCGCGACACGCCAGGCCGGGGTGACCCTGTTTGAGCTGATGATCGCGATCGCCGTCCTCGCCGTTCTTCTGGCCACGGCCGTGCCGTCGATCCAGGAAGTACTGAAGAACAATCGGCTGGCGGCGCAGAACAACGAGATGGTTGCGCTGGTCAACCTGGCCCGAAGTCAGGCGATCCGGCGCAATGCAAATGTTTCGCTGGAACTGGCTCCCAATGGATCGATCTGGGAAGCGCATGTTCGCGTCCCGGGGGCGCCACCGGACGACAGCGCCGGGTGCCCGCAGATTCCCGATGTGATCCGTTGCTCGGACCATAGCAATGTCGTCTTGACCGCTGATCCGACGATCCTGACCTTCAATAACCGCGGCTTTCTCGAACAGGCAAGCGGCGATTGGGAGGAAGCGAACCTGACCCTGGTTCATGAAAACTGTTCCGGCCTTCGCCAGGCCAGAAGGGTACGCGTTTTGCCGACCGGGCAGGTGACCTCCATGGGTATTGCCTGTCCGGAAACGTGACCGGCTGACATGGTCGATTGGCAAGGTAAGGAAGGTTAATAAGCAAGAAGTAACAGGCAGTACGGAGACAGCAATGAAACAGATTCAATGCCGGGGGCGGCAACAAGACAAGGGATTTTCTCTGATCGAGGTCATGGTCGCGCTTCTGGTGCTGGCGATTGGCCTGCTGGGTATCGCATCACTTCAGCTCAATGGCCTGCGTTATGCGCACTCGTCCTATTACTCGTCCATTGCCTCTTCCATCGCGCTGGACATGGAGGAAAAGCTCTGGTTGCTGATGGCTGATCGAACCAGTGGCTGTCTGGACGAGATCGATGATGTCGAGCCCTTGATTGCCCAGATCGAAGGGCAGTGGGGCACCGCTGCGGCGGGCGACGTCACCATCCCCCGCCTGGAAATCGACCTGGTGTCGGTTTCGTCCGCCCGTTTCGACGTCAATTCGCCTTACGACTTCTGGCTTGAAGTGCACACGACGATCGGTTGGCCTGAGCAGCGCTTCAATGGCGACGAAGAGATCTTTCGTTATACCGCGCGGGTGATCTGCGCGCCGGTTCTGGGGGGACAGTCATGAAACAACCCACCCTGACGATCATCAGGAAGGCGGCCGGCTTCACGCTGGTCGAGTTGATGGTCGCCCTGGCCTTGAGCTTGTTCCTGCTCGGCGGCCTGCTGCTCACGTTCGCTTCCGGCCGTTCGGCTGCAGCCGATGCCGAGGGGCTGTCGCGGATCCAGGAGAACATGCGCTTTGCCAGCGATTCGCTGCTGCGCGATATCCGCAACGCCGGCTTTCGTGACCAGTTGACTCTGACCTTCGAAGAGTACGAACTGATTGGCCAGAGCTACGCCGAGATTACCGATGGCGAGGCACTGACAATCCGCTATGCCGGGCGATCACACTGCGGGCAGTCCAGGCAGGGATTCGATCAGTTCAGCGAACTGCGGGTGATCGAGAACCGCTATTTCGTGGACGTCGAGGGCAACCTCGCTTGCGAGGGGCGAAGCGGTTCTACCGGCAACACGCCGTTTTTCAGCCCCGGCCGGGAAACCGCCCTGGCGGCCGGGGTGAACAACCTCAGCTTCGAATTCATTCCTGCCGATGCAACCGCACCCTGCACGTTTGCGACCGAAGATGATCTGGCCGCGGCCTGCACCGGTGTCCGGATCACGATGGCATTCGACGGCCTGGGCAATGGCGATAGCCGGACGGCGGTTCTGAGTGCCTCTTTCAGAAACATCATTGTCGACCGGGTCTTCGGCCGATGAAACGCCAGCCCGGCTGGCCAAAGGTGAGATTCATGAACAACACGATCGGTTTCTGCGCTGTTCCCCGTGGCGTTGCGCTGATTTTTGCCCTGCTGCTGTTGCTGGTGCTGACCGTGCTCGGTGTGGCCACCATGAGCAGTGTGGCGATGCAGGAGCGCATGGCATCGAATGCCAACCTCCAGGCGCTGGCGTTCAAGGCGGCTTCGGCCGGCATTACCGAGTCGCTGGAATGGGGGCTGGATTCGGGTTCCTGGCCAACCGACGACGACGGACAACCATTGATCTGCCTGAGAGGCCAGGGCGACTGGATGGGTGGCTGGGTGCCGGCCGAAGGCGCTGACGGTAGTGAGCTGGACATCCCGGGAATACCCGCGGGTTTTCGTGTGGAGTATCGCAAAAGGGTTGGCTGTTTCGAAGCGCCAGACTGGGAACTGCTGACCGGCTTTACCGAGGACCCGCCGCAACAATTGCTGGTACTGAGCAGGGGGGATGTGATCCGGAGTGCCGATTCGACGGTACTGGCCACGCGCGAGATCGAGGTGCGGCTGGAAAATCGCGGCAATTTCAATGGCACCTGCCTCATCCAGACCGGACCATTGTCCGACAACGATCTGCGCATGCCTGACTCCCAGGCTTTCGGCATCGATGCCCGTCCGGACGGCTGCCCCATCAAGACTGCCAACGGGGACGATGCTGCTGAAATGCTCGACCAACTCCGTGAAAACCAGGTTGGCAATTACCTGCCGACCGATCCGGGGATCACCTCGGGCGAACTCGAGGGCGCCTGGGGCAATCCACACCTGCTGGCCCGGGTTGTCAACAGCATGAAGATCGGGATGCGCGCATCCACATCCTGGATTGATCAGTTCGGGCCTGATACCAACCCGTTCGCCGCCTGTTCCGGCACCCTGCATGACAATCACCAGGACTGGAAGAATGCCAACAGTTGTGGCGCGACAGTCGCCGGTGGCCTGACCTATGTTGCCGGCGATCTGGAGGTCGCGGGCAACTGCACCGTCCATGGCACGATCATGGTCGAGGGCGCCTACCTGTCCAATGGCGCGCCAGCCTACACCGGCGACCTGTTGTTCCTGGGCGGGCTGATCGATATCCGCGGTTTCGGTAACGCAGAGAGCTCGGGACTGATCATTTTGCAGCACCTGGCCGACAACATCGATCCGCAGTCAGTCAACGTCGCCTATGATCCGGAGAATGTCACCAACCCGCGATCGTCATTCATCGTTCATGGCGGCGGAAATGCCACCATCAGGCCGCACGAGTGCGAAGTGCTGCAGGCCAGCTGGATCGACATGAACAATTGCCTCGATGATCTTCAGGGCATGGTCGAAACCGCGGGTGACCCGGATATCGTGCCGGAGGGCGGAAGCCTGTTCGATGCGTACGCCATCGAGTTGGGCCTGGCCTCGAATCTGGATATCCCAGATTTGCTGAGGGAAGATGAAGAGCATCCGGCCCGATTCCCCATCCCGGTCTGCGATCCAGACGGCAACAATCGGCGAAAGGCGATTGCGAGCTGGCGCGAATTCATTGACCAGGGCCGCTGGGCTGCGGCGGACTGACCGGCTCGTCCTGCTCCGGATGCATTTCAAGGGCGATGGGCGAGGTGGCGAACTGCGGTACCCATTCGCCCTGCTGTTCGGCAGGAACCGGCTCGCTGACGGCCATGCGGTAGATGGCAAACAGCGCCG
>JBLRWT010000269.1:0-3898 GCA_047921095.1 Wenzhouxiangella sp.
CCGCCAGTTGGCGATGATAATCCGCCTCGACCGGCTCGACCCGGTCGCGCATGAACCGATGCAGACGCTTGCCAAGATCCAGACCGCGCGGAGAGGGAGTGAAGTCCATGGAGGGGGAGCCGCTTGAACCAGGCTTCTATGCTACCCGATCAGGTCCCGGAGGTCTGAAGTCCGAGGTCCGAGGTCCGAAGTCCAACTTCCGAGGCACCGAGGCACCGAGGCACCGAGGCACCGAGGCACCGAGGCACCGAGTCACCGACGCACCGACGCACCGACGCACCGACCTCCGACCTTCAAGCCCGACTGGCGCGCTTGCGGTCGGTTTCCTTGAGCAGGCGTTTGCGCAGGCGGATGTTTTCCGGGGTGACCTCCAGCAGTTCGTCATCGGCCAGGAATTCCAGCGCCTGTTCCAGGCTCATCCGAATCGGCGGGGTCAGCAGCAGGGCGTCGTCCTTGCCGGCGGCGCGGATGTTGGTGAGCTGCTTTTTCTTCAGCGGGTTGACGACCAGGTCGTTCTCGCGCGAATGCAGGCCGATGATCATGCCCTCGTAGACATCCTCGCCGGGGCCGACGAACAGCTTGCCGCGGTCCTGCAGGTTGAACAGGGCGAATGCGACGGTCGTGCCCATGTCCATGCTGATCATGGTGCCGTTGATGCGGCTGGCGAACTTGTCGGTTTCCGGGCCCCAGTGGTCGAACACGCGGAAGAACAGCCCGGTGCCGGCCGTCATGGTCCGATACTGGCTCTGAAAACCGATCAAGCCGCGAGCTGGTGCGATGTAGTCAAGCCGCACCCGCCCGCGCCCATCGGGCTGCATGTCCTTCAGCTGCGCCTTGCGCTCGCCCATGGCCTGCATCACGGCGCCCTGGTAGGCCTCTTCGAGATCGAGAACGACGCTTTCCCACGGCTCGTGGATGACACCGTCAACCTCGCGCTTGCGCACCCGCGGGCGCGAAACGGCCAGTTCAAAACCCTCGCGGCGCATGGTCTCGATCAACACCGACAAGTGCAGCTCACCGCGACCGGCGACGTCGAACTGGTCTGGGTCACCGGTGTCGCTGACCTGCAGGGCGACGTTGTGGGTCGCTTCCTGATACAGGCGCGCGCGCACCTGGCGGCTGGTCAGAAACTTGCCTTCGCGGCCGCAAAATGGCGAATCATTGACCTGGAAGGTCATGTGGATGGTCGGCTCATCGACAGTCAGCGGCGGCATGGCCTCGACATGGGCCGGATCGCACAGGGTTTCGGAGATGCTGATATCGGCAATGCCCGAGATCGCGACGATATCGCCGGCTTCGGCCCGCTCGACCTCCAGCCGCTTCAGGCCCTTGAAGCCCAGGACCTGCATCACCTTGCCCGAACGTTTCTTGCCGTCCCGGTCGACGATCGCGATGGTCTGGCCGGGCTTGACACTGCCGCGGCGGATCCTGCCGATTCCGATCAGGCCGACGTAGCTGGAATAGTCCAGGCTGGAGACCTGCATCTGGAACGGCCCGGCCGGGTCCACATCGGGCTGCGGCACGTGCTCGATCAGGGTCTCGAACAGCGGCGTCAGGTCGCCTTCGGTGACATCGGCGCTGTCACTGGCATAGCCGTTCAGAGCCGAGGCGTAGATGACCGGAAAATCCAGTTGTTCATCGGTCGCACCCAGCTTGTCGAACAGGTCGAAGGTCTGGTTCAGCACCCAGTCCGGGCGCGCGCCGGGCCGATCGACCTTGTTGATCACCACGATCGGCTTGAAGCCCATGGCGAAGGCCTTCTGGGTCACGAAGCGGGTCTGCGGCATTGGGCCATCAACAGCATCGACCAGCAGCAGCACCGAATCGACCATCGACAGCACACGCTCGACTTCACCGCCGAAATCGGCATGGCCCGGGGTATCGACGATATTGATCCGCCAGTCCTGCCAGGTAATGGCGGTATTCTTGGCCAGGATGGTGATGCCGCGCTCGCGCTCCTGGTCGCCGGAGTCCATGACCCGTTCGGTCAGGCGCTCATGGGCGGCAAATTCGCCGGATTGGCGCAGAAGCTGATCAACCAGGGTAGTCTTGCCGTGGTCGACGTGAGCGATGATGGCGATATTACGAAGTTTCATGAACTGGGGCCGGTAGGATGAGTTAGGCAGCCGGCCATTGTATCAGTCTTCCCAGCCCCATGGCGCCGGTGGCGGTTCAATCGTCGTCGTCAGATCAAATTCCACGTGATAATGGCGCTCGGTGGCCAGCCGCCGGACGTAATAGACGAATTTATCCCCCGGATGGACCTCCATCAGCCACACATTGGGATAGTTGTCAGCCAGGGTGTCCAGGGTCCGGTCATCGGCAGGGAAAATCTGCGCATTGGCGCTCCCCCGGTTGGGCGAAAGCCCGCCGTACATCGTCACTTCCTCCGGGCTGCCGTCAGGATGGCGGTGGTCGTGGCGAAGTTCGATTCGTCCGTCGATCCGGGTCAACACCCAGGTTCGCGACAGGTTATCGCCCACCACGAAGGGGATCCGGATTCTCTCGTCACCGCAGTCGCGCACGTGCATCAACAACCGGTCACCTGCCATGTCCCCGCCGGGCGAGGCCATCAGCCTGCCCTCGAAGGCCTGGCCGCAAAGCGCCTGCAGTTTGGCCCAGTAGGCATCGACTGTGCCTGCGCCCGCGGTGCTGGACAAAACCAGCCCGGCCAACAGAAAAAAACGGTTCAACTTCGTCATTGGTACTCCTTGGTCATCAGAATTTTGTCAGCCCGTCATGGCGCTCAACCGTCCCCGCTTCCATCCATGCCCGGTTGGGTCAGGACGCGACCCTGCTCTTCCCATGCGCGGCGGACTTCGTCGCGCAGGCCGGCCCGCAACTGCTCGGCGTCGTACACGACGCCGTTCTTGATCGTGTAGCGGACCCCACCAGCGCGGTAGACCCTGTTCTCCTGATCGACCCGAATGGCGCCGGTGCCATAGAGCACCTTCAGATTGTGCACAGGATTTTCCGCCACCACGACCAGGTCGGCGAGCTTCCCGACTTCGATGGTGCCCAGGTCCCGGGCGATGCCCAGGGCTTCGGCGCCGCTCAGGGTCGCGGCGCGAATGACTTCCAGCGGATGAAAACCGGCTTCCTGTAAAAGTTCGAGTTCACTGATGAAACCAAACCCGTAAGTCTTGTAAATGAACCCCGAGTCCGAGCCGGTCGCGACCCGGCCGCCGTGGTTCTTGTAGTCATTCAGAAAGGCCATCCAGCGACGGAAATTATCCTTCCAGTCGGCCTCGATCGCCGTGGTCCAGTCAAACCAGTAGGATCCGTGCGCCGTGCGCGACGGCTCGAAGAAATCCCACAATTCCGGTCGGGTATAGAGCGGGTGCCATTCGGCTGTTCGCTCGCGCATCAGATCACGATTGGCCTGGTAGATGTTGAGCGTCGGGACAATGGTGAAATCAAGCTCGATCAGTTCATCGCGCACCTGCTGCCAGCGCGGGCTGTCCGGACCGGCGGCCTGGCGCCAGAGCCTGCCGGCCTCGGCAAAGCGATCCTGCTCGTCGCTGTAGTTGTAGTGGTGGGGATAGTCCTGCACGGTGCGGTCGGTAAACATGGACTCGGGCAGTCCATACCAGTGCTCCATGCTGTCCAGGCCCATGCGGGCCGCATCCAGCATGTGGGTGCGGGTGACGTGAAGCTGGGCCAGGTGCATGGTCGTCCCGATCCCAACCTTGCCTGCCTCCTCGATCGCCGCTTCCAACACGTCCGGCCTGGCGCCGAAGAACTTGATGCCGTCGGCGCCGGCCTCGGCAATGCCGCGAACCCAGGCCCTGGCCTGTTCCGGCGTTGTGATTGGCCCTTCATGGTCACGGCCAAAGGTGACATAGGCATGCAGGCGCGGCGCGGTGATCATGTCACGGGCACTCTTTTCCCGATGCTC
>JBLRWT010000270.1:0-3882 GCA_047921095.1 Wenzhouxiangella sp.
CACCACACGGACGGACACACTGGCTGGAGCGATATCGGCCAGCAGCCGGATCAGACGGGTGTTGAATGATTCATGGCGCAAGCTGCCGGAAACAGCGATGATTTCCATGGCCGTACCTCAAGTGTTGGGGTTGTCTGCAATTGAGCCTTGGCGACCTTGCAGCTTGTTTTCGACCAGAGAATACACCGCCGGCACCACGATCAGTGTCAACAGCGTGGAACTGATCATGCCGCCGATCACCGCGATCGCCAGCGGGCCATTGGTGTCGGCGCCAGCACCCAGGCCCAACGCAGGCGGTGTCAGCGCGAGGATGACTGTCAACGATGTCATCAGTACCGGTCGCAGACGAATCGGACAGGCCCGACGCAGCGCCTCGTCGACCGGGTCACCCGCTGCTCGGAACTGGTTGGTCAGATCCACAAGCAGAATCGAATTCTTGGCCACCAGACCCACCAGCAAAACCATACCGATCATCGAATAGATATTCAGGGAATTGCCGGTCAACCACAACGCCATGACCCCACCAATGATTGCCAGCGGCTGGGCCACCATGACGATCAAAGGTTGAATGAACGAGTTGAACTGGCTGGCCAGAACCATGAAGACCAGTAAAACCGCCAGCACAAAGGCAAACATCACAAATTGCATGGTCTGCTGAAACTCGCGCGCCTCGGCCTTCAAGGCAAAACCATATCCAAGGGGAAGTATTTCCCGTGCGCCTGCTTCGATGGCTTCCACGGCAGCACCCAGCGAAATATCCGGATTGGCGAAAAAACTTGCCGAGTAGTTCAAGTCAAATCGGGTGATCACCGCAGGCGCCACACGCTCGTGCGCACTGGCCACGCTGTCGAAACGAACCAGTGATTGGTCAGCGGCGCGCAGGAACACCCGATTGAGATCAGCTGGCACATTCACCTGTCCTTCGGCCGCCTTGACCCGGATGTCATAGCGCTCGCCATCGCCCGGCTCATCGTTATACCGGGCGATATCCACCCCGCCCACCAGCATGTTGACGGCAAAAGCCACATCCGAGGCCGTCAATCCCGCGTCTGCCGCCCGGATCCGGTCGACGCTGACATCGATTTGCGGCAGATTGAGCTGCAGATCCAGATCGATTCGCCCCATTCCATCGACCCCTTCCAGATATTGGCGCATTTCATCGCCCAGCCTGGCCACCTCATCCAAGTCTGGCCCGGTAATGACGAACTGCAGTGGATCTCCTCGCTGTCCGCCAACAATGGATGGCGGAGCGGCAAAGGCAATGACGCCTGGAATTCTTGCCAGCTCCTGCCGGAGTTGGTCGAGGAAGTCCTGCTGGCTGATCCGGCGCTCGGAACGATCCACCAGGCGGGCAAATGCCAGCCCCCGATTGACTTCACCGGCGGCACCCAGGCCAATGGCGGTAAAGTACGATCGCACCACCTCGTGCGAGCCCAGCAGATCCTCGATCTTTCGCATCGACTGGTCAGTGGCCTCGATGCTCGTCCCCAAAGGCGCGCGGAAGAAAACCACGAAACGGCCTTCGTCCTCCTCGGGTGTGAACTCCTTGTCGATAGCAACGAAGAACAGGCCGGAAGTTGCCACGATCACCGCGCTGATGCCAATGACCATCCAGCGATGCTTGAGCGTGTTTTCCAGAAGGCGAACATAGGCCGCGTTCATACGTACAAAGAATGCGTCCAGGGCCCTGTAGACCCGCCCTCGCTTCTGGTCGGCCGGACGCACACGCAGAAAGCGGGCGCACAACACAGGCGTGAGTGTCAGCGCGACCAGCGAAGAGGCCAGAACACCCACGGTCACCGTGACGGCAAAAGATTCGAAGAATCGCCCGATAATGCCCCCCAGGAAGATCACCGAGGCAAAAATCGAAACCAGGGTCAAAGTCGTGGCGATGATGGCAAAAAAAACCTGGTTGGAACCTGATATTGCTGCCTCCACCGGGTCGGGGTTCACCTCCTCGCGATGCCGGTAAATATTCTCCAGGACGACAATCGCGTCATCGACCACGACCCCGATCAACAGCAGCAGGGCCAGCAAGGTCATGGTGTTGAAGGTGTAACCCAGTATGTAAATGGCCGCCACGGCGGCCAGCAACGAAACCGGTATGGCCATGGCGATGATGATGGTGCCGCGCCAGGACCGCAAAAACAGCAGGACGACAAAGGCCGCCAGCAGCGCACCTTCGACCAAGTGATCCTGCAGCGCCCGCACAATTTCCCTGATCAGCTCCGAGTCATCGGAGGCGATCTGAATGACCATGCCTGTCGGCAACTGCGGGATGATTTCGTTTTCCAGGCGGTCCATGACCGTATCGACGATTGCGACGGTGTTGGTGCCTGCAATCTTGACAATTCCGAGGCCAACGTTAGGCGTGCCGTTATAGCGGGCCACCGAACGAAAATCGGCCAGTCCATCGACCACGGCACCCACGTCACGCACCCGGACAGGCACTCCATCCACGTAACGCACGATCATTTGCTCGAGTTCTTCCGGACTATGAAACTCCAGATCGAGCTTGATCAGCATCTCGGTCGGGCCAGATACCAGGAAACCGCCGGGGAACTGGATATGTTCTGTTGCAAAGGCACTGCGGATGTCCTGGGCAGTCACGCCCATGGCGGCCATCTGGTCGAGATCGAGCTCCACCCGGATCGTTCGCTCCCGGCGACCGCCGATCCGGACCTCGCCAACACCGTCGATGGTTTCGAGCCGCTTGCGGATGACATTGTTGGCATACTGGTTCAATTGCTGCAGGGTCCGGTCACCGGACAAGGACAGCCACATGATCGGGCTCGCACCCACTTCCACCTTGGCCACGACCGGCGGGTCCGCGTCTGTAGGCAACTGACGGAGCACCTGGTTGACCTTCGCCTGAACTTCGTTGAAGGCGATGTCGATATCCTTTTCCAGGTTGAAGGTGATGATCACATTGGAGACGCCCGGTGAGGAACTGGACTCGATAAAGTCGATCCCCGGCACGCTGTTGACCGCCCCTTCAATGATATTGGTGATGCTTGCATCGACAATCTCCGGGCTGGCTCCCGGCAATACAGTTGAAACCGAGATCAGCGGAAACTCGATTTCAGGGAAACGATCGACACCGATTCTCTGAAAGCCGATCAGGCCAAACAGGACGAGCACACCGGAGACCATGTACGCCAGGACATGACGACGGATGGATAGCTCAGGCAAGGTCATGGGCCGCCACCGTCGGCAGCACGGTCGCCGCCCCAACCTTGCAAGTCCAGTAGCGCTCCATCGCTGAGAAAACCCGCGCCGTCAAGAACGACCGCTTCGTCCTCTTTCAGGCCGCTGCGGATTTCTATCCACTCCGGATGACGCAGACCAACCGTAACTTCATGCTCAACAGCTCGATCACCACCGACCACATACACGACATCACCGGCTGGTCGCCGAACCAGCGCACCTGGTGGAATGACCAGCCCTTCGCGTTGCTCCACCACAACCCGGCCGGTCACCGAACCGCCCGAGCGCCATGAGCCGGGATTTTCGAGATCCACGATCAGCTCAATCGACCGGGCATCACCGCTGATCATCGGCCTGAGCTCGCTCACGCTTGCTTCTATGCGCTCATCCGGGCGCGAGGGGATACTCAAGCGCACCCGCTGCCCGATGCTGATCTCATCCTGAAGCCGCTCGGGCAATGGGAGAATAGCCCGCAAGGCATCGGCGGCGACCAGTTCGAACAACTCCCGTCCGGGGCTGACAAAATCACCACTGCTGACAAGGCGGCGCTGGATGCGGCCACTGACCGGGCTCTCGATCCGGGTCCGCGACAGATTGAACTGAGCGGTTTCCAGACGGGACCGCGCCTCATCAAGCTGAGTACTGAGAGATTCAACCTGGGTTTCGGCCTCATCG
>JBLRWT010000271.1:0-3878 GCA_047921095.1 Wenzhouxiangella sp.
GCTGGAGGCCCTGACCGTGGAAGAGCTCAATGCCGCCGTGCGACGCCACTTCCAGCCGGAACGAATCAGCTACTCGGTGGCGGGCGATTTCGCCAACGAATCCGACGACTGAGGATAAACCGCGGCCGGGGTGCATCCTGGCCGCCACTTTGTCATCCCGGCCGCCGCGCAGCGAAGAGCCTGGATCCTGGGCTGGAAGGCATCAAAAAGATCTAAACCCAATCGCGCGGAGGCGCAGAGGCGCAGAGGAATAAAAGCTTTGCGAGGCTTTCCCTCTGCGCCTCAGCGTCTCTGCGCGAATGTTCTTGTTTCCTCAGCGATCTCTTTTGCGGCCGGAATTTGGGTTTTGCCTTCGGAGTCAGCCCGTGTGTTTCACGCGCCGATGTTCTATGATCCAAGGAATGATCACTCACACGCCGTTCTGGAAGCGTCCGTTGATGATGCTGCTGCTGATTGGCCTGGCCGTTTCCGGCGGCGCCTGGCTGGCTCTGGATCGGCCCATGCCGGAACAGTGGCAGGGTGCCGATGGCAGACCGGAACTTCGAATGCCCGAATTTCTGCGCACTGCCGAGCCTGATCGTCTTTATTGCGCCGAGTCCTCCGACACCGGTATCTGCCGCTGCATCACCACCGGCGGTACCCGGCCGGACATTCCCAACGAGGAATGCCGCCGCCGCGCCCGGGAATCTTTGACGGAATAGCGGCAGACTTGTACGCTGTCATCCCGGACTTGATCCGGGATCTCCCAAGTTCAGCTTCTCCGGCCAGGCCAGATCCCGGCTCTCCGCTGCGCTCCGGCCGGGATGACAGACGTGTTCTGGTCAGGGTAACGGCCGGCAACGCTACTCCGGCCGGTGGGCTGACGATGGCCGCGCTTCGCTTCGGACACAAGGCCTGTTCAGACCAGGATCTGGCGCTGCTTGAGGTAGTCGAGCAGGACATCGACGCATTCCTCGACTGAAAGCGTTTCAGTGTCGAGCAGGACCTCGGGCCGTTCCGGTGCCTCATACGGCGAGTCGATGCCGGTGAAGTTCCTAATGGCGCCGGCTCGTGCTTTGGCGTAGAGGCCCTTGGGGTCGCGGTCTTCGCAGGTTTCCAGGCTGGCCTGGATGTGGATTTCCACGAACTCGCCCGGCTCCATCAACTCGCGCACCATGGCGCGGTCGGCTCGGAAGGGGGAGATGAAGGCACTCAAGACCACCAGGCCGGCGTCGGCCATCAGCTTGGCCACCTCGCCGATGCGGCGAATGTTTTCCACCCGGCCTTCATCGGTAAAGCCGAGGTCGCGGTTGAGACCGTGACGGACGTTGTCACCGTCGAGAAGGTAGGAATGGTGGCCGCGCTGAAACAGCGCCTGTTCCAGGGCATTGGCCACGGAAGACTTGCCGGCGCCTGACAAGCCGGTAAACCACAGGACCGCAGGACGTTGCGATTTCTGCCCGGCTCGCTGGGGCTTGGTGATACGGTGTTCGTGCCAGACGACATTCTGTGATTTGTCGGTCAGGTGATCGGTGACCGGGCGCACGATCATGCCAGCACCGACGGTCAGGTTGGTGATCCGGTCGATGACGACAAAGGAACCCGTAGCCGGGTTTCGCTCATAACTGTCAAACGCGGCGACCTGACCCAGGCGCCAGCGGACCAGGCCAATTTCGTTCAACCCCAGTTGGTCAGCATGCTGGTGCTCGAGGGAATTGACGTCGATACGGTGATGGACCAGTTCGGGTGTGGCCGATAGCACACGGGTTCCGAGCTTGATATCGTATTGTCTTCCCTGCAGCAACGGCGAATCGGCCATCCACACCACCCGGGCATCAAGGCCTTCGGTCGCGCGTGGCAGGGCGCCAGGCCGGACCAGCATGTCACCTCGACTGACATCAATTTCGTCGGCCAGCGTCAGCGTGACTGCCTGGCCCTCGAAAGCCTCCTCGAGATCGCCGGAAAAAGTACTGATTCGGGTAACGCGGCTTTGTCGCCCCGACGGCATCACCATGATGGGCTCGCCGGCCATGATCCGTCCGCCGGCCACGGTACCGGCAAATCCGCGGAACTCGGAGCTGTGCCGATTGACATACTGAACCGGCAAGCGGAATTCACCGTCGATGCTGGTTGCCCGGACCGGCAGCGATTCCAGTAGCTCCAGCAGCGGCGGGCCGTCGAACCAGTCCATATTCCCGGAGCGATGCAAGACGTTGTCGCCCTGAAGCGCTGCCACTGGCAGACTCTGCACCTGCTTGATGCCGAGCTTGTTCGCAAAACGCAAATAATCATCGCAAATGGCGTCGAACCGTGCCTGGTCAAACCCAACCAGGTCCATCTTGTTGACTGCCAGCACCACCTGCTGAATGCCCAGCAATGCGACGATGAAACTGTGCCGGCAAGTCTGGGTCTGGAGGCCCTTGCGGGCATCGATCAGAATCACGGCAGCGTCCACGGTCGATGCGCCGGTGACCATGTTTCGGGTGTATTGCTCATGGCCCGGCGTATCGGCAATGATGAACTTGCGCCTGGGCGTGGAAAAATAGCGGTAGGCGACATCGATGGTGATGCCCTGCTCGCGCTCCGACTGCAGGCCATCGACCAGCAAGGCCAGGTCGGCTGACTCGCCAGTGGTGCCCCATTTTTTCGAATCGCGCTCGACGGCCGAAAGCTGATCTTCGTAGACCTGGTGGGAATCGAACAGCAATCGACCAATCAGGGTCGATTTACCATCGTCGACCGATCCGCATGTAATGAAGCGGAGCAGGTCCTTTTCCCCGTGAGCCGCCAGAATCTCGTTGATATCTTTATCAGCCACTAGAAGTATCCCTGTCGCTTCTTTTCTTCCATGGATGAGCCGGCGTCGTGATCGATGGCCCGACCCTGACGCTCGGAATTGCGCACGGCGATGGTTTCTTCGATCACCTCCAGCAAGGTGGTGGCGGTCGACTCCACGGCGCCGGTCAGCGGATAGCAGCCCAGCGTGCGAAAGCGGATCGATTTCATCTCCGGTTGCTCGTCTGGGCGCAGCGGCATACGATCATCATCGACCATGATCAACAGACCATCACGTTCGACCACCGGACGCTCGGCGGCGAAATACAGTGGCACCATGGGAATGCTTTCAGCATGGATGTATTGCCAGATATCCAGTTCAGTCCAGTTCGACAGTGGAAAGACCCGGATTGACTCGCCCTTGTGGACGCGACCGTTATAGAGGTTCCACAGCTCGGGTCGCTGATTCTTCGGATCCCAGCGGTGGTTGCGATCACGAAAGGAAAAGATCCGCTCTTTCGCCCGCGACCGTTCCTCGTCCCGGCGTGCGCCACCGAAGGCAGCATCGAAACCGTACTTGTCCAGGGCCTGGCGCAAGCCTTCGGTCTTCATGATATCGGTATGCACCCGCGAGCCGTGAGTGAAGGGACCAATGCCCTGTTTCAATCCGTCCTCGTTGATGTGCACGATCAACTCCATGCCGGCCTCGCGGGCCACCTGATCGCGGAAGTCGTACATCGCTCTGAACTTCCAGGTCGTGTCGACATGCAGCAACGGGAATGGCGGCGGACTGGGATGGAACGCCTTGCGCGCCAGATGGAGCATCACCGATGAGTCCTTGCCAATTGAATACATCATGACCGGCCGCTGCGACTCGGCCGCAACTTCCCGCATGATATGAATCGCCTCGGCTTCGAGCATCTCGAGATGGCTCAGTCGGTATTTGGTACTCACGCAACGGTCCTCATTCATGCCAACAGTTAAGGCTGGCTACTCTAGCAGGATTCAGAATCGTGTTCAGAACTTGGTAATGCTATATGCCATCGAGGTAGAAAGGTGAAAGGTGAAAGGTGAAAGGTGAAAGGTCCACACCGACGCACCGACGCACCGACGCACCGACGCAC
>JBLRWT010000272.1:0-3870 GCA_047921095.1 Wenzhouxiangella sp.
CAGACGGAACGCCGACGCCTGGCCTGGCTCCCGCCGCCAAGCAGCAGGGCAAACACGTCTATCGAGACATCATGGCGCGCCTTCACGGTCGAAAGCGCCCGGGTGATTATCTTTATCGAAATCGTGGCCAGCTGGCCACGATTGGTCGTCACTCGGCAGTGTGCAATTTCGGCCGGTGGCACGTGACCGGTTATCCCGCTTGGTGGTTGTGGGGTTTCGCCCACATTTACTTTCTGATCGGTTTCCGCAACCGTATTGTAGTGGCAGCCAACTGGTTCTGGTCCTACCTGACCTTTGGTCGCGGAATCCGTTTGATTACCGGCGACGTAGCCACCGAACCGAAGCGCACCGACACCAGTACCCGGTAGTGATGATCATTGCTGGTACCAGGATCGGTCCCTTCAGGCGCCAGGGCGGAAAGCGCCATAGCCTGGATCAGCGCTCTCGCGGGTAAGGCCTCAGCCCAAGCAGAAATCTCGGATTGCTCGGTAAGCGGCTGATCCAGCAGTTGCTGCTCGGTGCATTCGGCGAGTTGATCGCGGCCAATTCGGGACAGACATTAACCTACTGAACCACATACTGCTGTTCATTATTACTTTTCTTTCCATCAATCAAAAGAAACCAGTCATGAAATTGCACCTGGATCCATAAGACTGTGTGTCAGGATCACTTGGTCGCCCTCAAGGCAGAGCATGGGACGACGACGCTCAAGCACTCCCAGGCATGGGGGGCTGATCCGGGATTCGCCGGCCCTTGATTCGACTCGCACCTGGTCTTCATGCTGGCTCAGCAGCGCCGAGCGCAACAACTCATAAAGTTCCTCGCGTCCCTTTTCGCCGGGATCGGCAGCCACCCCTTGTTGTTCGTCGCGCAGTTCGGCCAAAATCTCGAGCACATGGGCGTCCCATCTTTGCGCTTTTTTCCAGCTTTCGGCAAATTCGCTCAAGGCGCGGCGCGGTTCCGGGATTTCTTCGACCAGCTTCCTGATCTGCCGGATCTTGTCTGGCAAGCTCGCCATCCCAAGCAGACCGCAGTCGGGATTGATGTGCAGCTTGCGCGTGTTCAAGTAGTTGACCAGCTTCAGGCGGCGCATGCTCGCGGTCTGTGGATTGGCGGATTCGAGACGGTTGGCTTCCGCTCGCAGCAGGGCCTCGGCTGTGTGATAGAGCTTGGCTACCCGATGCAGGGAGATTTCGCCGCGTCGAAAGTCACAGGCCATGTGGTCGAGCATGTCGATCACCCTTCGATCCAGCCAGACTGTCATTCCGCAACGATTGTCGCGAGCATGCTGGAACAGCGGCGTGATTCGCCGTTTGCGATCGATGGTCTCCGAGCGCAGACTGACCAGATCGATGAGCCTGCGGTCGCATTGCTGAACAGCGATGTGGAGCGCCCGAATCACTTCGGGATCCTCCTCACCCCGGCGCTTCAGGGAGACGGCCTGGTCCAGGAGCTTGCTGACCCGCTCCTCTGCGACCCGGCGTGCCCGAATCCGCCCCTGCTCCTCGTCTGGTGGTATGCAGTCGACCAGGGATCCGTAGACAATCTCCCAGGCTGTGGCGCCGCGATTGGCGACATCCTGCTCGAGCACCAGTTTATTGAGCGGCGGAAACTGCTCTCCCTGCTGGCTGAGTATCGAAGGCTGGGTACCGACGCTCAAGCCCAGGCTGGTGAATTTCCAGCTTGAGTAATGGAGCGAGATGGGCAGACCTTCGCCGGGCACCACGTTGTCCACACCGCCCTCGCGGCCGATCTGGATGCCGGAAAAATCGCCCTCGACAATCGCCTCGCCAGCCTGAAGTGCTTCGAGTTCCTGCTTGTCCAGACAATCCCAGCCCTGGTGCCGTGCTTTGCGCTGGGCGCGGAATGCGGCACCAGGCAGGTTGAGAATGTTCTCGGGCTTCAGGTCGGTGTGAGTGACATCATCGGCAAGCAACCGATGGCCGTTGCGTAGCAGGTTGGCGGCCATGCGCAGACGATGACTGAGAGAGCAGTCTTCCAGCAGGCGCTTTTTTGCCTTCAGGTCCGACAGCATGCCATCGTGACTCCAACCAAGCACTGCCACCAGCAGCTTGTTCTCATAGTCGACGGTCACCTGGTGGAGGAAAGGGCCAATGTTGCGCTTGAACAGGTCGAAGGGATTCTCGTCCAGCAACTTCCATGCTTCTGGCGCATCACTGAAGCTCGCATTGTCTCGTCCGCCCAGCAGACTGGCCGCATTGGTCAGAATCTCGTTGCTGATCAAGGGATGGATCCGTGCCTGTTCCAGAAGCACTGATGCCTGCACACCATGGACGTACTGGTGGGCCTGGATGAGGCGGATCAGGTCGCCAACCGATTCAAAAGGTATGGCCTTGGCGGCGACCCGGTGCTGGCCGCTGCAGTATGCAACCACGTTGCGGTGAGTACCCATGACATTCGGCTCGCCATCCTCGTTGCGTTCGAGGATCCACTCCAGCCCCTTCATGACGAAGCGATCAAGATTGTGGAAATAGACGGCACACTCGCCCTTGGCGCCCCAGATGCGTTCTTCGGCTGTCTTGCGATAGGAATCCTTGTTGATCAACCTCAGCTTTTCTTTGGCCGCCTTGCCCATATACCTGTTCAGGCGTTTCTCGAAGGCGTTGCCGGCCTGAAGGTAGAGCAGCCTGCCGTTTGCCTTGCGAAATGCGAGGCCACGCGTCGTTCCCAGAAAGACGGTGGTGACCGATTGCGCGTAGCTGTCATCGGGCTGCCGATGGGGGCGCACGGACATGCGCAATGATACCGGTCCCTCGGCAGGGGCCTGGTCCCGGAAATTGAAGTTGAGAATGGCTGAACGAAAATGCCTCCGCTCCACCGTTGGCTTGTGGTGGGTGACATTGATGTTGTGATTGTAGTTCTGGATGACGGCGAGAAAGTCGCGGTCGTTGCACGATGATTCCGGCAAGAGAAATTCACCCATCCAGGCACTCAGCTCACGATTGCATTCGCTTTGTGCATTGAGCAGGGTAAAGACCTTGCCAAAGTAGTCGTCGCGCAGCTCGACCTGCGTTCTGATCTGTTCGATGCTGTGACTGCGGTTGCGCAGATACAACATATCTTCGATGCGAGCGTACAACCTGCGACGCCCCAGGTTGACTTCGTGAACCGATCCATCATCGGCGTGATAGCGAAAGCGCAATTCCACATAGGTGACCGCTGGATTGTCAGTACGGATGAGCCGATGCGGCCTGGCCTCGAAATCGGCGAAACCGGCACTGCCGAGCGCAGAATCATCCTGGCCGCTGCGATACTGGACCAGCGGAATATGCGGTGTTCGGCGTGCGAACTTTTCGACCAGGGCCTGCTCTCGCTCAAGCAGCTTTTCGAGTGCGGCGGACTTCAGCTTCTCGTCGCCGCGGAAAGCGCGTAGCAGGCGGGGCAGGAATGAATCGGTCAATTTGCTTTTGTCGTTATGGAACCGGACGTCGTACAGGCACTTTACTGGAGCGATGCAGGTCTGGCAAACGCCTCTTTGCTTTTTCGGATTGATGCCGGTATCTTCAAAGAAGAAGGGGAATGTGCCACCTGGGCATTTTCGCTGAAAGAATGAGAAATGGCCGCGAATTGCTCAGCTATTAACTAGCAAGGAGAATTTCGATGGCGAACAAATTGTTGATTTTATCTGCTGCCAGCGTGCTGCTGGTTGGCTGCGCCACACGCCCCCCGGCTCCTGACGGAGAAATCGGTGCGGCGCGCTCCGCAGTGGGCAGCGCCGAAGATGCCGGTGCCCGGGACTATGCTCCAGACTCCCTTCACCATGCCCGCGAACTGCTGGAGCGCGCGCAAGCCGCCCGTAGTCGCGAAGACTACGACACTGCCCGCCGCCTGGCCCGAGAAGCAGAAATC
>JBLRWT010000273.1:0-3868 GCA_047921095.1 Wenzhouxiangella sp.
CGGGTTGATGCGCTTGCCCGAGGCGATTACGGGAATGCGCTCTTTCAGACCGTATTCATTGAGCTTGTCGACCGTGATCGGCAGCGCCTCGCTGAGCGGCAGGCCGACGTCATCCATCAGTGTCATCGGCGCCGCCCCCGTGCCGCCGTCGCCGGAGTCGACCGTGATGAAGTCCGGCGCCGAGGCCAATCCCCGCTCCCGGATGGTCTTGCACAGGTCGTCGAGAAAGCTGACCTGGCCAATCACCGTCTTGATGCCACAGGGCTTTCCGGTCACCTCCCGGATGTGGCCGATCATGTCGAGCAACTCGCCGGCATTGCCAATTTCCCGATGACGATTCGGACTGATCGCGTCGCGGTCGGCGGGGATCAGGCGGATACGGGCAATTTCGTCGGTGATCTTGCAGCGTGGCAGGATACCGCCCTTGCCCGGCTTGGCGCCCTGGGCCAGCTTGAGTTCGAACATCTTGACCTGGTCGAGCGCCGCGACTTCAGCCAATCGTTCGTCCGACAGATTGCCGTTTTCGTCACGAACGCCAAACTTTGCCGTGCCGATCTGAAAAACGATATCGCAGCCGCCTTCCAGGTGCCAGTCCGACAAACCGCCTTCGCCGGTATTGAGCCAGATACCGGCCTCCCTGGCACCCGCCGACAAGGCCCGCACGGCTGGCTGTGACAGCGCACCATAGCTCATGCCCGAGATATTGAAGAAACTGTCACTGACGTAGGGCTGACGGCAATCGGGACCAAAGGTCAGCGGTTGCATCGGTACGGTTTCCTCATCCAGCCGCGGATAACCGCCATTGAGGAACAGTACCGTGCCTTCAGGCGTCAGATCACGGGTCGAGCCGAAGGCGGCGGTATGGTCGACATTCTTGGCCGCACGAAACACCCAGGAGCGCTGGGCCCGGTTGAATGGCAACTCTTCGCGATCACCGGCAAACCAGTACTGGCGCAGAAATTCACCGAGGTGTTCGAAACCGTAGCGAAAGCGGCCCAGGACCGGATAGTTGCGCCGAATGGTATGGGTTGTCTGGTTCCTGTCGATCACGTACATGATCACGACGGCCAGGGCCCCGAAGCCAATGCATACAATGAACAGAACTGCCGCAAACTGCAGAACCTGTAGACCAAGATCAAGCAAACCACTCATTTCATTTCCTTGACTGCAAGCCCGCCACCTGAAAATTTCAGCAGCTGTTTTCCTCGATCCAGATCAGCGTCGCCTGGCGGCCGGCAAACCCGGCATCGCGCTGACTGGCACGGCGGTAGGAATAGAAGCGGTCGGATTCGGTGGCAGTGCAAAACCCGACATCACGAATCATATCAAGCCCGGCGGCCGCCAGGCGGTGGCACGCGATGACCTTCAGGTCGGCCTGATAACGACCCTGCTCATTGACCCGGAAAGCACGTTCCAATCGCGGATCAATGGTAATGAACGCTGAGCGTACTTCGTCGCCGACTTCGTAACAGCGCTGGGAGATACCAGGACCGATCCACGCCACCAGGTCAGGCCCCGGTGCCGGCAGGTTGGCAACGGTTTTTTCGATGATACCAGCGGCCAGGCCGCGCCAACCGGCATGGATGGCGGCAACCAGTGGCGAGCCGGGCTTGCCTGCCGCCCGGGCAAGCAGGATCGGCAGGCAATCCGCCGTGAGAATCGCGGCAACCTGACCGGGCCGGTCAGTCCAGGCGGCATCGGCGGCGACATCGGGCTGCCAGTCATCCAGGTGGATCAGGCGCGCTCCGTGGACCTGGCGGAGCCAGCGTGGCGCCGCTGGCAGGTGATCGGCCAGCCGTCGATGATTTTCAGCCACATCCTGGCGATCGTCGCCACAGTTCCAGCCCAGGTTGAAACTGGCCCACGGCCCCCGGCTGACACCGCCGGCGCGAGTGGTGGAGAGCGCCCGCACGTTTTCGGCCACCGACCAGTCGGGCTTAATCATCAATCATCGCTCTCATCGGTGACCTCGGCCAGCACGTCCAGTAATCGAGCAAAGTCATCCGGGACCGGGGCGCAGGCTTCGATCGGCCGGCCGTCATCCGGATGCGGCACCCGGATGCGAGCCGCATGCAGCGCCTGCCGAGGAAATTCGCGCCAGGCCTTTTTCTGCTTCTCGCTCAGACCCGATGGCGCGCCGCTGCGACCATAAGCCTGGTCACCGGCGATCGGGTGGCGAATGTGGGCCATGTGAACCCGGATCTGGTGGGTGCGACCGGTTTCCAGTTCCACATCAAGAAGCACACTACCCGCCAGCCGCCGTCCGATGCGGTAATGCGTCACCGCCGGACGACCATCGGGCCGCACGACCTGCCGCCGGCGATCGACTGGATGGCGGCCTAGCGGCTCGTCGGTCGTGCCACCAGCAATCAGATCGCCCCAGACCAGGGCCAGGTAATGACGCTTGATCTCGCGGCGCTTCATGGCGGCCACGAGGTAACGATGGCTTTTCGGAGTTCGGGCGATCACCAGGCAGCCGCTGGTGTCCTTGTCGAGGCGATGAACGAGGCCGGCGCGCGGCAATGGCGCCAGAGCCGGATCGAAATGCAGCAGCGCATTGACCAGTGTGCCATCCGGGTTACCCGAACCGGGGTGCACGACGAGACCGGCCGGCTTGTTGACGATCAGCAGTGCCGGATCGTCGACGAGAACATCCAGATCGATGGCCTGGGGCGACGGGTTGTCGGGATGGGCGGCCAATTCGGCTTCAAGCGTCACTTGCTCGCCCGGGGCCACGGCATGTCGCGGTTTGACCTTGCGCCCATTGACCTGCACCTGGCCCTCGCGGATCCAGCCCGCCAGCCGGCTGCGGGAATAGTCCGGCCAGCGCTCGGCCAGCACCTGGTCCAGACGACGCCCGACTTCCTGCTCGCTGATGGCAGCATGATGTTGAACTGTCTCCCTCATGACCATGTCCGACAGTTGTTGTCCTTACGCAAATTTAGCGGCCAATCTGGCATTATGGCTGGTCACCTTGGTCATGCACCCGTATCATGTTGCCCATTATGCAGATTACTTCCCGGAATAACCCCATGAATCACCGAATCTGGCGCCTGCTCACCCTGTGCCTGCTCGCCCTTGCGCTGGCAGCGGCCAGTGGTTGCGGCCGGGAAAAGCGGGAAGCCGATCGTCCGGCTGAAGAACTCTATGCCGATGCCCAGCGTGCTCTGGAAGGACGCAACTACGAGCGCGCCATCGAGTTGTATCGCAACCTGAACATCCGCTATCCGTTTGGCCGGCATGCCGAGCAGGCACAACTCGACATGGCTTATGCCATGCACCAGGCGGGCCAGGATGAAGCGGCGATCACCACGCTTGACCGTTTTATCCGCACCTTCCCCACTCACCCCAATGTCGACTATGCCTGGTACCTGAAAGGGCTGGTGCACTACGATCAGACGATGGGGCTCTTGCGCCGCCTCCTCCCGGGGCAGGTCGTGGATCGCGATCAGGAAAGCGCTCGTCGCGCGTTCTCGGATTTCCAGGAGCTGACCCAGCGCTACCCACAAAGCCGCTACGTGGCTGACGCCCGGCAGCGAATGGTGTTTCTGCGCAATGTCATGGCCGAAAACGAGGTCGGCGTCGGCGAATACTATTTCCGGCGCGGGGCGTATATCGCCGCACTCAACCGCGCAAAGCATGTCATCGAGACCTATCCCGGCGCACCGGCCACCATCGATGCGTTGCGGCTGATGGAGCGAGCGTATGAACGCCTGGAACTGACCGAGCTGGCCAACGATACTCGCCAGGTGATCGAATACAACTTCGGTGATGTCGAACGCGAAGAACAACGTCGCGGCCTGGGCCGTCTGTGGCCGTTCAATCGGTAACGCAGGTTCCCGGCTCTCCGGCTGGTCAGGCTCTCCAC
>JBLRWT010000274.1:0-3865 GCA_047921095.1 Wenzhouxiangella sp.
TGGTAAGAAACTCACTCTCGTTTTTTCTTCGCGCTCTTTGCGTCTTCGCGGTTAGTGGATATCTTCTCCTCGTCAGTCTCCCATCTCCTATCTCCCCCGCATCCTGCTACCATGGTTCCATGAATGCATCCGAACTGTTCGTACAGTGTCTGGAGGCGGAAGGGGTTGAGCAGATCTTTGCCGTACCGGGCGAGGAGAATCTCGATCTGGTCGAAGCGTTGCGGCGCTCGTCTATCCGTCTGGTCGTTACCCGGCATGAACAGGGAGCCGGTTTCATGGCTGCCTGTTATGGTCGCCTGACCGGCAAGCCCGGGGTCTGCATGGCGACGCTGGGTCCGGGCGCGACCAATCTGGTCACCCCCGCCGCTTATGCCGAGCTCGGTGCGATGCCGATGGTCATGATTACCGGCCAGAAGCCGATCATGACCTCCAAGCAGGGTCACTTTCAGATTGTCGACGTGGTCGACCTGATGCGCCCGGTAACCCGTTATACCCGCCAGGTGGTATCCGCCTCGATCATTCCGGCCCGGGTGCGCGAGGCGTTCCGGCGGGCCGAGGAAGAGCGTCCCGGCGCGACCCATCTGGAGTTGCCCGAGGATGTTGCGCGCGAGTCGGTTGCAGACGATGCGCGGCCACTGGCCGCCAGCCAGATCCGCCGACCGGTGGCCGAGGACAAGGCGGTGGCGCGCGCCATCGAAGCAATTGAAAAGGCATCGCGACCACTGCTGATGATCGGCGCCGGCGCCAACCGCAAGAACACCGCGCGAATGCTGCGCCGTTTCATTGACCGCTTTGGCATCCCGTTTTTCACCACCCAGATGGGCAAGGGCGTGGTTGATGAAACCGGCGATTGCTGGATGGGCAATGCGGCGCTGTCGGATGGCGACTACGTGCACCGGCTGATCGATCATGCCGACTGCATCATCAATGTCGGCCACGACGTGGTCGAAAAGCCGCCATTTTCCATGGAAAAAGGCGAACGCACGGTCATCCACGTCAACTTCTCGACCGCCAGTGTCGACCCGGTCTACTTTCCGCAACTGGAGGTGACCGGCGACATTGCCAATGCCATCTGGCAGTTCACCGAGAAGATGCAGCTTCAGGATCACTGGGACTTCGATTTTGCCCACCGCGTGCGCGCCGCACTGGACGATGACCTGGCCGCTGGCGCCTCGCTCGACAGTTTTCCGGTCCATCCACGCAGGCTGGTGCACGAGGTGCGCCAGGCGATGCCCGACGACGGCATCGTGGCTTTGGACAATGGCCTGTACAAGGTCTGGTTTGCCCGCAATTACAAGGCCTGCGAGCCGAACACGGTGCTGCTCGACAACGCCCTGGCCAGCATGGGCGCGGGCCTGCCGGTGGCGATGGCCGCCCGCCTGGTGTATCCCGATCGCAAGGTGCTGGCCGTGTGCGGCGACGGTGGCTTCATGATGAATTCACAGGAGATGGAAACAGCAGTACGCCTGCAACAGGACCTGGTTGTTCTGGTCCTGCGTGATGACGCCTACGGCATGATCCGCTGGAAGCAACAGCATCTCGGCCTGGCTGACTTTGGCATGGACTTCGGCAATCCGGACTTTGTCCGTTATGCCGAAAGCTACGGCGCCCACGGTCACCGGGTTGACGCTATCGAGGATCTGGCCGCACTGTTGCGCGAGTGCCTGGGCGCCAAAGGGGTGCACCTGATTGATTGCCCGATTGATTACGACGACAGCCATCACCAGTTGTTCGAAGCCATACCGGAGCAAAGCGCCCAACTAAAGCCCTGAAAGCGAGCCTGCGCCGTCGCAAGCCAGGGCGGCCAGCCCCAAACGAGCGAGGATTACAGATCATGAGTATCAAGGACGACTACCCCTACTACCTGGCCAACCGGCCGGTTCAGGCCAATCACGATCTCGAGGTCTTCGACAAGCACACCGGCAAGCTGGCCTATCGAGTCGCCCTGGCCGGTGATGAAGAGGTCGATCAAGCTGTTGGTGCGGCCGTGGCGGCTCGTGAAGCGATGGCGCAATTGCCCTCGCATCGGCGCCGCGATGTGCTGCTGCATTGTGTCGAGCGTTTTCAGGAGCGCCGGGATGAGCTGATCGAGGTGCTGATCGTCGAGGGGGGCAAGGTGATCAACGACGCCGAAAGCGAGGTCAACCGGCTGATCGAGACCTTCCAGATCGCCGCTGAAGAGGCGACCCGGATCGGAGGGGAGGTGCTGCCGATGGATATCGCGGCCCGGTCAGAGCAGTTCCAGGGCATGTGGAAGCGCGTGCCGATCGGGCCGGTGTCGTTTATCACGCCGTTCAATTTCCCCTACAACCTGGTCGCCCACAAGATCGCCCCGGCGATCGCCGCCGGTTGCCCGTTCATACTCAAACCAGCCGAAAAAACGCCGGTGGGCGCGCTGCTGATTGGCGAGATCCTGGCCGAATGCGACCTGCCGGAAGGCGCGTTTTCCATCCTGCCGGTTGATCGGGACCAGGCGCAGCGCTTTGCCGAGGATGAGCGCCTGAAGCTGCTCAGCTTTACCGGTTCGGACAAGGTCGGTTGGATGCTCAAGGCCAAGGCCGGCAAGAAGAAAGTGGTGCTGGAACTCGGCGGCAACGCCGCCTGCCTGGTCGACCATGATGCCGATATCGACCATGCCGTCCAGCGGCTGGTTTTCGGCGGCTACTACCAGTCCGGCCAGAGCTGTATCTCGGTCCAGCGGGTGCAGGTCCATGCCGATATCTACGATCAGTTGCGCGATCGCATGGTCGATGAAGTCGGCAAGCTGAAAGGCGGTGATCCGAGAGACAGCGACACCTTTATCGGGCCGATGATCTCCGAAGATGATGCCAAGCGCGTGGTCGAGTGGATCGAAGAGGCGGTTGACCAGGGCGCGACCTGCCTTGTTGGTGGGGAGCGCGATGGCGTCTACCTTCGCCCGGCAGTGCTGGAAGACGTTCCGCGCGACTGCCGCATCTACAACCAGGAAGTGTTCGGCCCGATCGTGATCCTGGAGCGCTTCGATGATTTCGATCAGGCGCTGGCTGTCATGAACGAGTCCCGCTACGGCCTCCAGGCCGGTCTGTTCGTGCGCGACATCGGAAAGATCATGAAAGCCTGGGACTGCCTGGACGTTGGCGGCGTCATCATCAACGACATTCCCGCTTTCCGCGTCGATCACATGCCCTACGGCGGAGTCAAGGACTCAGGCATTGGCCGCGAGGGAATCCGGTATGCAATCGAGGACATGACCGAAATCAGGCTGTTGGCGATCCGGACCCTTTGAGGTCTGTGGCATAGCGTTTGATTGATCACGCTTGATTCCTGTTCACTTGATCCGCATCTGTGGATAAGTCGAACATTTTCAGCGGAGTCAACCCGTTATGCGTATGGATAAACTGACCGCCCGGTTTCAGCAGGCGCTGGCCGAGGCACAGAGTCTGGCCGTGGGCATGGACCACGCCATGCTCGAGCCCGAGCACATCATGGTCGCCCTGCTGGATCAGGAAGGCGGCGGTATCCGTGGGCTGCTGGCCCGCGCTGGCACCCAGGTCAACCCGCTGCGCTCAGCCCTGGGTGAGCGGCTCGACAGCTTTCCCAAGGTCTCCGGTCAGGCCGGCCAGATCAACCTGTCCAACGATGCCAGCCGGGTGCTCAACCTGACCGACAAGATCGCGCGCGACCGGGGGGATGCTTATATCGCCTCGGAGTTGTACGTGCTCGCCGCGCTCGATGCCAAGGTTCGTCTGAGCGAGCTGCTGCACAAGGCAGGGGTGACCAAAAAGGCGGTTGAAGAGGCGATCGAGGCCGTGCGCGGCGGTGAGAAAGTCGACGATCCCAATGCCGAGGACAGTCGCGAGGCGCTGAAAAAATACACCATCGACCT
>JBLRWT010000275.1:0-3858 GCA_047921095.1 Wenzhouxiangella sp.
GACAACGGCGACCTGATCGTGGCCAAGATCACGCCATGCTACGAAAACGGAAAGATGGCAATAGTCGAAGGTTTGGCGCATTCACCTGCCTTTGGTTCGACCGAATTCCATGTGATTCGTCCGGGTAAGAAGTTATTGGGTCGATTTCTTTTCCACTTGTTGCAATCTCCGGCCGTCAGAGTTGCCGGAAAGTCGCGGATGAAGGGGGCCGCTGGTCAGAAACGAGTTCCCACAGATTTCTTCAAGGACTTGAAGCTTCCATGCCCGCCAATACCCGAACAAAAACGCATCGCCGCCATCCTGGATGCCGCCGATGCCTTGCGGGCCAAACGCCGCGAAACCCTCGCCCAGCTCGACACCCTGCTGCAATCGACCTTTCTCGAGATGTTCGGAGATCCGGTGATCAATCCGAAGGGGTTTCCCGTTGTCGAACTATCCAGATTCTATTTGAATGGTAAGGAAGGCACAAAGTGCGAGCCGTTTGGAAGCGCCCTGAAAAAAGGCGAAATTACTGAGTCCGGCGTTTCGGTCTGGAACATGGACAACATCGACCCATCCGGAAGGATGGCTTTACCCTTCAGAATGTGGATTACTGAACAGAAGTTTCGCCAACTTGAAGCCTACGCGGTAAAAGACGGCGACATCATCATTTCTCGGGCAGGAACCGTGGGCAAGATGTGCGTTGCCAAGACGGGGAAAACACCAAGCATTATCAGTACGAACCTAATTCGCGTTAGATTAGGACCCGACCTGCTCCCGATCTACTTTGTATCACTGATGACATACTGCAAGGGCCGAGTCGGAAGGTTGAAAACTGGCCCAGATGGGGCCTTTACGCATATGAGCACCGGCATACTGGACAAACTTAAATTTCCTTATCCTCCGCTTGAGCTTCAGCAAAGGTTCGCCACCATCGTCCAATCGGTGGAACAACAAAAATCCCGCCTTCGCGCCCACCTGGACGAACTCGACACCCTGTTCGCCTCCCTGCAGGCCCGCGCGTTTGCCGGGGATCTTCAGGACCACTTCTCTCGCACGGGACCGTGCCTGCACCGGCCAGATATTAAAGTGCAACTTTAATATTAAAGTGCATGTTTGATATTAAAGTGCACGTTTGAGGTATACTGAGTCGGCGCTGTCCACCACTGGAGGAGTTAGCCATTCGCAGCAGTCACTCCAATCTGGTCACCTGGCAGGACCTTGCCGTGCTTCCCATCCTCAGGCCCCACGCCGTGCGGGATTTCCGTGCGGCGCTGATGGAACTGGCCGGGTGGCTGGCCGACCGTCCGGAGCAACGGGGTCTGCTGCTGCTGCTGAACAGTCGGCTCAGTGCACAGCGGCTGGAGGAAGAGATATCCAGCGCCGGCAAGGTAATTCAGCCGGCATTGCACTCACGCCTGCGGGTACTCGAGCTTCGAGAACGCCATTCGCTGCGTGCCCCCCTGGAAGAGGCGGGGCTGAGTAAGGAGGAAGCCGCCGGCGTGGAAAAGGCGCTGCAGCAGGGGCGCGTTACAAGAAAGCCCGCCACTCGGTCCCCCCGCCCCGCAGCCCAGGACCTGGTCTTCGAGCACCTGGTCAATACCTACCTGCTCGGCACGGGCCCGATGACCACTAAATCGATCAGTGCTGCCACCGGCCTCACCTACCCCACGGTGGCCGATGCGCTGGGCAAGCTGGGCCTAACTATCCGGCGCCACTCGGATCGAAAGGTCGAGCTGAAGTATTTCCCGCGCCAGGAGTGGAGCCGCTTCATCAGCGTGTACGAGCGCGGGCAGTTCTGCCGAAAGTTCACGGTGGCGACAGAATTGGCCCGAACCCCGAAAAGCCTGCTGAAGCGCTTTCTCAAGCTCGCTCTGCCCGAGACCGCGATCGGCGGTGTGCATGCCGCACATCACTATGATCCCGAATTCGACCTCGTGGGGTATTCGCGCCTCGATATCTGCGTGAGCGGCAAGCGGCGCGACCAGGCGCTGGAACTGGCCCGGCAGATCGACCCGGCGCTGGAACCCGCACCATTCAGCACTGCCAACCCGGCCCTGGTGATCTGGCCGGTCCACCGCGCCAAGCCCCTTTTCCAGCACGACCCGCAATCCGACACGCGCTGGGCCGACCCGGTCACTTGCCTGCTGGCCCTGCACGATGCCCGACTGGAAGCCCAGGCCGAAGAGCTGATCAGGGCCTTCGAGCAACGCAGGACCCGCCACGAGGCGAGAGGGTGAATCCATGCTGACCTCACCCCACGGGACGCTTCGACAACTGGCCGCAGCCCTTCCGGAAGAGATTCAGGACGATGTCATCATCATCGGCAGCCTCGCAGCCGCGGCTCGCTTCGTCTCTCCGGGCGACGAGGAACCGGTCAGAACCAAGGACATCGACTGCCTGCTTTCGCCCCATTTGCGCGCGCAGGCCTCGGGACGGAAGACTGCCGAAACGCTGCTGCAGAACGGCTGGCGAATACGGCAAGGCACAGAGTGGTCGCAGCCGGGAGGTGCCGGCGATCCAACCGAGAAGCTGCCGGTCGTTCGACTTGTGCCGCCCGGGGAGGATCAGTGGTTTCTGGAACTACTCTCGTCCCCTGAAGAAGGCCAGCAGACGGGGCGGCGATTTCAGCGCCTGGAGACTGACTTCGGGCACTTCGCCTTGTGCAGCTTCCGCTTTCTGGCATTGGCAGAGCTCGATCCGCTTCCGACTGATTCGGGCCTGAAGATCGCCAGGCCGGAAATGATGGCCCTGGCCAACCTGCTCCACCACCCGCAACTCGGAACCGAAACCATGTCCGGCCTGATTGCCGGGCGGCGCATTCGTCGCTCGAGCAAGGACTTGGGCAGGGTGCTCGCGCTGGTATTTCTGGCAGAAAAAGAGAGCGAAGAGACAATTGGATCCTGGCCAGAAGCCTGGGCCACTGCGCTAAGCACCACATTCCCCGATGACTGCGGACCCTGGCTTGCAACCATTGGAAGCGGCCTGGAACAGATGCTCCAGCCTGAGCATTCGGAGGATCTCGAAGAGGCCCACCATACCTGCATCACCGGGCTGCTGGCCCGCCATCGACTGAGTCTCAAGGCCTTCGAGTCACTGGGACGACGCGTGATGGGGGAATTGATCGAACCAGCTCGACGGCTGGCCCGATGAGAGGGCTCTTTATTTTTCGGGACACGCTCGGTAAGCTGCCACAACCATGAGCAACTTCGCCTTCCTCCCCGACCGCTTCAGCGCCATTGGCGAGGCGGCGCGGCGGGCGGAAGGTCATGTGTTCGCCGGTCTGCGCGAGGCCTGGCGATGACGCCGTTCGTGCTCGATCACCTGGAAAAGGTCGTTCGCGACTACCTCGACCGGGACGACTTGGCCGATGGCGTCAGCCTGGTGCACCAGCGAAGCAAGGGTCGGGGCGGCATATTAAGGTTATCGATCGGGGAAGACCGAACGGTCATCATCAAGACCTGGCGGCTCAACAGTGACCGCGACCGCCTGAAACGCCTGGCGTGGATGAGCAACACGCGGCGCGAATGGCGTATCCATCGCTATCTGCATGATTCCGGCGTGCGTGTGCCGGAGGCCTTCGCGTACAGGGCGGGCCAGGGCGAGCGGGGTCCCTTCGAATTGATCGTGGTCGAAGACCTGGGGCCGCTTACGGACGCCTTGTCCTATCTGAAATCCTGCCTGGGCGCGGGCGACGAGCGCGGGGCGGGGCGGTTGGAAGACGAGGTCATTGAAAACACGGCGCGCATGGTCCGGCACCGAACGCTCGATATCGACAACAAGCTGAACAACTTCGGCATCACGGCGTCGGGGGAACTCTACCGGCTGGACCTTGAATGCGCGCGTCGCTGGCGCTTTCGGCCCCTGCCGACGAGCACC
>JBLRWT010000276.1:0-3849 GCA_047921095.1 Wenzhouxiangella sp.
GTCCAGTAGATCTTGCCGGCCGTCCCCTCGCGCGATTCTCTGATCTGGCTGACGTAGCCGCGCGCGTTGTAGATGGGCCGGATGCCCCGACTGTCGCCGGAGGCGTCGGAGGCGTCGAAGGCCTGGAACACCTGGCCGTGCTGGTCGATGAAGGAAATCTTCCGGCCACGAGGTCGGAAACATGGATGCCGGCGAGCCTTGACCACACCAGCATGCCTACTTCGCCCGGCTGCCCCGAATTCGCATCGCGCCTCTTGCCGCTCAAACGATGCCGGATTCAGCATTTGACTTGACATGCACGATGCAAGACCTGACCCTCAAGAACATGACCCTCAAGAACCCAAGCAGCCCGACCCGGGCCGGGCTGCTGCTCTTCAACTTGCTACTTCGCGCCACCGGCCCGGGCAAGCCGGGTGTCGCCGGTACCGGCTTTGGCCTCAGCAAGCTCACGGGCAATCTTCTTGGCCGCGCCCTGCATGAAATGCTCCACGGTCTGACCCGCGGCCAGTCCACCGCCCAACGCCCAACTGTTCTTGTCCACCTTGACCTCGGCCAGCCGCTGGCTGGAAATCAGATCGGAAAACAGCACTTCGGCATCGAAGTACGAACTGCCGGCGCCCATGCCAACCAGAAAACGCGCCGCGGCGTTGCCTTCCTTGTAACCAATAATCGTGCCGGTCACCATGATCGACGGCTCCCCGGTCGGCTCGCGCAGCACTTCCGCGTACGCGCCGGTTTTGCGGATCTCGGCGGCGATCAGATCGGCAAAGGTGCGGGTCGCCGCAGCGGTCTTGGCTTCGTACACGGCCCGCTTGTCCGCCTTCAGTCCGCTCTTGTTTGTCTGGTCGGCAAAATCCAGCACCACGACCCGGTCGTAGCCACTCAAATCCAGCACCTGGGCTTCGTCCGCGGGCTTCAGCCCGGAGGTGGTGCCGCAGCCCTGGAGCAACAACGCGCCTGCCATAAGCAGGCCGCCAATCAAACTTCTGTTCATTGCATTCATACCTCGAAAACAATCATTGAGAAATGCTCCCGGCAGTCGGGCTCAGCAGCCCCGCGGGAAGCGGCAATATAATTTCAAAATCACCTTCCAGTCACCGGCGCAAGTAATCGGTAAGTGCGCCGGTTGTTGTTTTTCAAATTCTTCACCAGTCTCCTAATGCAGAAGCCTGGTAGATTATTCGACAAGGACATGCGCTACAGAAGTTAACTAAGATTCAAATTCTGTGACCATGCCAATGCTTCGCAAGACTAGAGATCACTCGCTTTCCAATCTTCCCATCTCTGCACGACTCAGCGGCTTGACCCCATCCGATTGAATATTCCACGTCACCTGACGAGGATCAGAAACAGAATTGTGCATGTCCAGAAGCGCCTGTTTATCAAATTCGTAAAGTATGTGACCTTCTGAATAAACAATCACACTTGCAATCTTGCCCTCAGGATGAAGAAAAGTTAACCGTTCACCAGGCTGCAGAACCCCTTCGCTCGAGACCCCTTCCTCGAACTTGGTTTGGACCGTGACTTGAGTTTCAAGTCCATTACGCAGAAACAGCGGATATGTGGGGTCGCATGCTGTCAAAACAACAAGTGCGATTAGTGTCAAAACAAATCGAATGGATTTTATCATGGTCATTAGCGCCCTCCAGCAGCGTAGTTGTTTGCGCCTTGCTCAAATGGGTTGGTTGCGCTGATGCCGCCACGGAGGAAATAGGCCGGCAGGAAGAACGGGCCGTATGCTTGGTATTGGAACGTGTGGCCCATTTCATGACGCCCAAGATTCAGAAATCGTGAATCTCCATATAAATTTCCCATTTGGTCCGGCGCTGTGCCACCCCCGTAAATAATGGTGTTGCCAAGCGTTAGTGCACCATTACCGAATGGAATGTTTTCAAACTGGATCGCGTTGTTCCCAAACGTGATACTCGGCGCAAGGTCAAGAAAACCCAATCCGTAGCCTGCCCATCCCGCAACATAACTCACGGCGCCGACGGCGAGCCCAATAACTGTGTTCGGCAGCGTCCATACTTTCCCAGCGATATCGAGGGCACCACGAAGAACTCTTGATCCAAGCGAACGGTTGGACCGATCTTCAAAACCCGAATCAAAGATACTATCAGTGTCTGTTCCGCTGGACGCGTGCGCGCTGTGGAACGAGGCAGTCAGTGCAAAGGTCATCGCAGCCGTGGTGGCCCCGTTCGCAAACTTCCCGCCCGTCACCTTCGACACCGTACCACCCAGTATGGCTGTAGCCGCTCCCCGGCCGACCGGGTTGCCGATCCGCGCTATGCCGGCGCCGGCCGTGAAACCCACGCCGGCACTCAGAAATCCATGCCCGAATTTACCACCCTGGAGCTGCGAAAGCGTGCCGCCGGCGACCCCCGAGCCAACGGCGGCCGTGGCGAACTGGCCGGCCGTCAGACCACTACCGAAGACCCCTTTAATCGTGGATGCCTCGGCAAGTCCCTTGACATGAGTTCCGATCCCGGTAAACACCGCCGCGGTGAACGCGCCCCATAGCGCCCCCTCCAGGCTCCCGGCTGAAACCCCGCCGGCCAGCGCACCGCCGGCCACGGCGACCGCGAACCCGGCCATGCTGCCGGAGATGGTGCCCAGCGAGAATATTCCGATGCCCACCCCGCCGGTGTAGACACTGATCGCGACCACAGCCGCCAGCTTGAGTATCTTCTTGAAGCTGAAATACCCGCTCGGATCGGTATACGCCAACGGATTGTTGTGGACGTAGGTGTAGCGGTTCAGCGTCGTGCTGTCTTCCACGAACGGATCGGCCTGCAAGAACCGTCCAAGCCTGGGGTCGTAAATCCGCCCGTTCATGTGGATGATGCCGGCCGAGTCCACGTGCTCGTGGCCGGTAAAGCCCCTGGGGGTGATCGCCAGCATGGCGTTGAGGTACACGCTTGGCGGGGCGTTCCACGGATGCCAGGCGTCGGCGTTTCTTCTCTGCCCCCACGGGTCGAAGGCCATCCAGGTCACGATTTGCCCGGCCTCGTCGGAGATTGCGACGATGGAACCCAGATGATCGCGGTGCAGGTAGCGCTGCTGGTTGACCCCGGTGGACTGGTAGAAGGTGTTGATGACCACCCCGCCGATGGTGCGGCGGTACTGGCCGACGCCTGTGGTCGGATTGCTTCCGTTCCAGACGACCTCGACCGAACCCAGGTAGTGGGTTCTGGAGGTGATGGTGCTGCCCGACAGTTCGCGCTTGAGCGTGCGTGAGCGCCCGGCGTCGTAGTGGAACTCGGTGTGCGCAGTACCCTGGCTGACCCGGCGCACCAGGTCGTAGCCGGTGTAGTGGAACGCCCGGCCACTGGTGTCACTGATCACGTTGCCGTTGGCGTCGTAGGTGTAGGTCACCCCGCCGGCGCTGGTGACCGCGTGCGGGCGGGTCGAACCGTAGGTGTAGGTGCCCAGCCCGGTCTTGGTCAGCATGTTGCCGGCAACATTGTAGGTCTGGACCTGGCGGTTGGCCACCCAGGTGCCGCCGTTGACCCTCGAGTCCGTTCGCGTAAGCCGGTTTCTGGCGTCGTAGAAGAACTGCTCTTCCTGGTTGCGGCTGCCCGACCAGTCGCGGCGCGAGCGCAGGTTGCCCATGGCGTCCCAGGCCAGCAACAGGTCCTGGGCCATGGTGCTGCCGGTGGCATCCATCAGTTGCAGCGTCGCGCCGGTGGCCGGGTCGAAGCTGGCGGTGAGCTGGGTGCCGTTGCCCATCAGCGCGGCGGTGACCTGGCCGCGGGCGTTCATCGTCTGGACCGTCCAGTAGATCTTGCCGGCCGTCCCCTCGCGCGATTCTCTGATCTGGCTGTCGTAGCCGCGCGCGTTGTAGATGGG
>JBLRWT010000277.1:0-3845 GCA_047921095.1 Wenzhouxiangella sp.
CGTACACTCACTTTCCCGTTCGAGCTTTGCTCGGACATCCCGGTCACGTGACCGGAGCGGTTTTCGGCCCGCCTTCGGCGAGCCGAAAGAAGTGCCGGTCGCGTTCCGCAGCCGAGCCCATTCGACCACTCTGGCACCTCTCCGTAAACCTGGTGGCAAAACACCCTGCGGCGTTTTGATCAAGCCCGCCATTTTAAACCATGCATAGGCTGCTGGCCACAGTTTTCACTGCTCGGCAGCGTTTCGGACTCCAGTGTCTGACTGGGGAGCCCGGATCCAAGGGTTCGAGCGGTCCACCGGTTCGGGGCGTTCGCGGCCGCAGTTCCAGAAAGTAGCGATATTGACCGAGAACGATGGATTGAACATTTCCGCCATTGTCGGGGCCCGGATCTGACCACAGATGATCTGTCCAGAGGCCAGAACCGTTCGGGTCCCGCGGCTGCCGTCGTTGGCCTGCCAGCGATCGGTGGACGAGGTTACCGTGCCGACGTAGTCGTTGATCCAGCCCGGGGAGTCGGGCAGTGCAGGTAGGGGAGCGGCCTTGAATGAATCGGTCTGATCGGGCGCATGGAGCCAGCTTTCATCCTGGCGGATGGTGGCGAGGATCTGCTGGCCGGTGAGTCGCGTTTGTGGAACGCCTGGCGGCTCAGGTGCCGATGGACCATCCGGTTCAACCACGAGCAAGCGAACTGGCGGCTCCGGTCGCCGTGTCGGCTCTGGTTCGGCCAGGGTCGGTTCGATGGCATCGGGCGTTCTCTCCGCCTGAGGTTCGACCGGTTCGGGAGCCTTCGGCGGGAGTACGGCGAGTGTGACATCCAGGCCGTCCCTGGTTTCCGGGATCGGTGCGCGAAGTCCCGGTAGCAGCAGAATGAACCCGTGAATCAGCAGCGAACCACCAATTGCCAGGCTGGCCCAGAGCGCTGTTCTTTGTTTCCCCATTGGCTCTGTCATTCACTTGGTTCAGTCAGGACGCATCAAGAACCTCGCAGGTTCCCCCGGTCGGTCCGGTGATAAACTAGCGGTTTGACCGTTAAAAGGATGCAAGATGGCTTTTCAGCACGTAAGGATGCCGGATTCGGGCGACAAGATCCGGATCGAGAATGACCGCCTGGTGGTAACGGATCAGCCGATCCTGGGTTATATCGAAGGTGATGGCATTGGTGTGGATATCACGCCAGCCTGCATGAAGGTCTGGAATGCGGCCGTCGAGAAAGCCTACGGGGGCAAGCGTCGCGTCCATTGGGCGGAATTGTTCCTCGGCGAGAAGGCTGCCGGCGTCTACGACGGTGATTACTTTCCGCAAGAAACCCTCGATGCCATCAAGGATCTCACCGTGGCCATCAAGGGCCCGCTGACCACGCCGGTGGGCGAGGGTTTTCGTTCGCTGAACGTCTCGTTGCGCCAGACCCTGGACCTGTATGCCTGCGTCCGTCCGGTCAAGTGGTACCAGGGCGTCCCCTCACCGATGAAAAAGCCGGAGGAGGTCGACGCGGTCATCTTCCGTGAGAATACCGAGGACGTCTATGCCGGCCTGGAGTATGAATCCGGTACCGAAGAAAACCGCAAGCTGGCGAAATTCCTGCGCGAGGAAATGGGCGCATCGTTCTTTGAGGATGCCGGCCTCGGCATCAAGCCGATTTCAGCCTACGGCTCCAAGCGTCTGGTCCGCAAGGCGATTCAGTACGCGATCGACAACAAGCGCTCCAGCGTGACCCTGGTACACAAGGGCAACATCATGAAATTCACGGAGGGTTCGTTCCGCAAGTGGGGTTATGAACTGGCCGCTGAAGAGTTTGCTGATGTCACCATCACTGAAGATGAGTTGTGGGAAAAGTACGACGGCAAGCAGCCTGAAGGCAAGATCGTGATCAAGGATCGCATTGCCGACATCATGTTCCAGCTGATGCTGCTGCGCCCGGCGGAATTCGAAGTTCTGGCGACCATGAATCTGAACGGTGACTACCTGTCCGATTCCATGGCGGCCCAGGTCGGCGGCATGGGCATTGCCGCAGGCGCCAACATGGCCAACCACATCGCCGTATTCGAAGCGACCCATGGCACGGCGCCGAAGTATGCCGGCAAGGATATGGTCAATCCCAGCTCGCTGATGTTTTCCGGCGTGATGATGTTCGACTACATCGGCTGGCCGGAAGTGGGCAAGCTGATCGAGGACGCTTTCGAGAAGGTGGTTGGCGACAAGACCGTGACTTATGATTTCGCCCGTCAGCTTGACAATGCCAACAAGGTACCGACCAGCGGCTTCGCCGATGCGCTGGTCGACGCGATCGCCCGTGCCTGAAGTCAGCCCCGGATACTGGCGCGACGCGCGCCAGGCACTGGCCGAAACCGACCCGGTCGCCAAATGCGACCGGGTCGAACGTCTATGGGCATCAGTGACCAGTGGCGACTGGCATCCCTCTTGTCCCGGCGAACCCGGCCTGCTTGCCTGCGGACGTCCCGGACGCCCAAAACTGGTCCACCCGGCTCGTCTTCCAAAGCGGGGGCTGGGATCTCTGGAGGGGCGTCAGGCCCTGGTGCATGCGGTCGCCCATATCGAATTCAACGCCATCAATCTTGGCCTCGATGCCGCTTTGCGTTTTGCCGGCATGCCCGATGACTATTACCGGGACTGGCTGTCGGTTGCGGCCGATGAGGCACGGCATTTCAGCATGCTGAATCGACGCCTGGGCGAACTTGGCATGGCCTATGGCGATTGTTCGGCTCATAACGGCTTGTGGGACATGGCTGAGCAAACAGCCCACGACCCATTGGTTCGCATGGCGTTGGTGCCCCGGGTTCTGGAAGCCCGTGGACTCGACGTAACGCCCGGCATGATCGAGCGTCTGAAGCAGGCCGGAGACGAGCGGACGGTCGCATTGCTGACGGTCATTCTGGAAGAGGAAGAAGCTCACGTTCTGATTGGCACACGCTGGTTCCGGCACCTGTGTCAGGAGCGGAACATGGAACCGGATTCAACCTTTGAAAACCTTCTGATCCGGTACTTCAACGGCAAGATGCGTGGCCCCTTCAACGTCCCGGCCCGCCGTCGGGCAGGCTTTACCGAGCCGGAGTTGCAGAACCTGGAAGCGATGGGAGGCTGAAGACGATGGATCCGTTGAAAGTAATGCTCGTCCAGGCCGAATTGTGCTGGCAGGATGCGGCGGCCAACCGGGACCATTTGAGCGAGTTGATGGACGCCGGGCCGAGCGCGGACCTGTACGTGCTGCCAGAGACTTTTTCCACCGGTTTCCTGGGCGACGTGGGCCAGGAGCCTGAAACCATGGATGGCGCCACGGTGGAGTGGATGCGAGAGCAGGCCGCCAGCCGCTCGGCAGCCGTCGCAGGCAGCCTGGCGCTGGTCGAAGGCGACGAACGTTTCAATCGCTTCCTGTTTGTGACCAAAGACGGGATTCTGGCCCAGTACGACAAGCGGCATCTGTTCGCTTTTGGTGGCGAGGACCAACGTTATCGCGCTGGAAGCTCGCGTACGGCGCTGGACTGGAAGGGCTGGCGGATTGACTTGCAAACCTGCTACGACTTGCGCTTTCCGGTCTGGTGTCGCAACAGCGCCGACCACGCCTTCGACCTGCAGATCTTCGTCGCCAACTGGCCAACGCCGCGGGTTGAAGCCTGGCGCAGTCTGCTCAAGGCCCGTGCGATCGAAAATCAAAGCTACGTCATCGGCGTCAACCGCACCGGCTCAGATGGCAACAAGGTCAGCTACCCCGGCCGATCATCGGCCTGGAACCCGATGGGTGAATGCCTCAGCGAATTGAATGATCAGGAAGCCACCAGCCTGGTCTCCCTCGACCTGGAACAACTCCAGCAAACTCGCCAGCGCTTCC
>JBLRWT010000278.1:0-3842 GCA_047921095.1 Wenzhouxiangella sp.
CTGATTCACGCCGCCACCATGGTCACCGCCGGCATCTACATGGTTGCCCGCCTGTCGCCGATGTTCGAAGCCTCGGTTGCGGCACTGAGCTTTATCCTGGTCATTGGCGCCGTTACCGCGCTGTTCATGGGTCTGATCGGCATCGTGCAGAACGACATCAAGCGCGTGATCGCCTACTCGACCCTGTCGCAGCTCGGCTACATGACCGTGGCCCTCGGTGCTTCGGCCTATTCGGTGGCGATCTTCCACCTGATGACCCATGCCTTCTTCAAGGCGCTTTTGTTCCTGGCTGCCGGTTCGGTCATCATCGCGCTGCATCACAAGCAGAACATGAGCGAGATGGGCGGCTTGAGTCGCTACATGCCGATCACCGCCGCCACTGCCTGGATCGGATCGCTGGCATTGATCGGCTTTCCATTCTTCTCCGGCTTCTATTCCAAGGACCTGATCATCGAGGCGGTCAGCCTGGCCGACCGGCCCGGCGCCGGCTTTGCCACCTTCGCCGTCATGGCCGGCGTGGTGGTGACCGCCCTGTATACCTTCCGCATGCTCTACCTGACCTTCCATGGCCCGACCCGGATGGACGAGGAAACCCGCTCGCATGCGAAAGAATCACCGCTGGTGGTCACCATTCCATTGATCCTGCTGGCCATTCCGTCGCTGCTGATCGGCTACTTCACCGTGGTACCGCTGCTGTTCGGCGGCGCCCTGGCCGACGCCATCCACGTGCGTGAAGCGCACGACGTGGTCTCGCAACTGGCCTACAAGTTCGATCAGGGCGCGCTCGGTTTCGGCCTGCACGGATTCCTGACCTGGGTGTTCCTGCTGGCCATGATCGGCGTTGCCCTGGCGACCCTGATCTACCTGATCAAGCCCGACCTGGCCGACCAGCTCAAGGCCCGCGGATTGCTTTTCTGGAACGTGCTGGATCGCAAGTACGGGTTTGACGAGTTGTATCAGAAGGTCTTTGCCGCCGGCGGATTGAAGCTCGCATCCGGCCTGTCGCGCGGCGGTGACCGCTTCCTGATCGATGGCGTCCTCGTCAACGGTTCGGCCAGGGTGATCAACAAGCTCTCAGGTCTGACGCGTCATCTGCAGACCGGTTTTCTTTTTCACTACGCGTTCGCCATGATCGTTGGCCTGGTGGCCATCCTGGCGTCCTTCGTTCTGCTCCGCTAAGGGGATGATGATTCATGCTTGATTGGCCCCTTCTCAGTCTGCTGGTCTGGCTCCCCATCGCCGGGGCGGCTGGACTCGTTGCCATCGGTGACCGAGCGCCGCACCTGGTGCGCCCGCTCGCGCTGATCACGGTCCTGGTGACCTTTATCCTGTCCCTGGTGGTTTACGCCGGGTTCGACTCGGCCAGCGCTGCGTTGCAGTTCGAGGAAAAAACGGTCTGGATCCAGGCATTCAGCATCCATTATCACCTGGGTATCGACGGGATTTCGCTGCCGTTGATCCTGCTGACCACCCTGATCGGCGTGCTGATCGTGATCGGCGGCTGGAACATCAAGGATCGGCCGCATCTTTATCTTGCCGCCTTCCTCGTATTGCAGGGCCTGATGGTCGGCATGTTCTCGGCCATGGACGCGATGCTGTTCTACGTGTTCTTCGAGGCGATGCTGGTGCCGATGTTCCTGATCATCGGCATCTGGGGCGGGCCGAACCGGATCTACGCGACGATCAAGTTCTTCCTGTTCACCTTTTTCGGTTCGGTGTTCATGCTGGTCGCCCTGATCTGGATGTACCTGCAGGGCGGCAGCTTCGCCATCCTCGACCTGCACCAGTTGCCCATGGGCTTAAGCGCGCAAATCTGGATCTTCCTGGCCTTCCTGATCGCCTTCGCCGTCAAGGTGCCGATGTGGCCGGTCCATACCTGGCTGCCGGATGCCCACGTCGAGGCACCGACCGGCGGCTCGGTCGTGCTGGCCGCGGTCATGCTCAAGATCGGTGGTTATGGACTGATTCGCTTTTCCCTGCCGATCGTGCCCGATGCGGCGGCCGAACTGGACTGGCTGATCATCGGCCTGTCGCTGGTGGCCATCGCCTATATCGGTTTCGTGGCCCTGGCCCAATCGGACATGAAAAAGCTGATCGCCTACAGCTCGATCTCGCACATGGGCTTTGTCACCCTGGGCCTGTTCCTCACCTTCGCCATCGCCCGCAACACCGGCGAGCTGACCGGCGCCGGGCTGGGCATCAGCGGCGCCATGGTGCAGATGATTTCCCATGGTTTCATCTCGGGCGCCATGTTTCTGGCCGTCGGTGTGCTCTATGACCGGGTCCATAGCCGCGAGATTTCCAGTTATGGCGGCGTGGCCAATACCATGCCCTGGTTCGCCATGTTCGCCGTGCTGTTCTTCATGGCCAACTCCGGCCTGCCGGGCACTTCGGGTTTTGTCGGCGAATTCATGGTTATCCTGGCCGCCTTCCATGCCAATTTCTGGTTCGCCTTCGTTGCTGGTACCACCTTGCTGCTGGGCGCGGCCTACAGCCTGTGGCTGGTCAAGCGGGTGTTCTATGGCGAAATCGCCAACAATGCCGTGGCCGGACTGAAAGACCTGGGCGCGCGCGAATGGATCATGCTCACCACGCTGGCGATTTTCGTCCTCGGCGTTGGCATCTGGCCCTGGCCCCTGATCAACATGATGGAAGCCTCGGTGCAGAATTTGGTGGAACACATTGTGGTTTCGAAGATTGATTAAGGATCAAGGAGCAAGGAACAAGGAGCAAGGAAACGGATCAAGCCTGACCTGGCCTTTCGCCTTTGCCTTTAACCTTGATCCTTGAGCCTTGATCCTTGATCCTTGAGCCTCGAAAGGACCTAGCAAAAGACCCTGACTATGACAATTGCTGAACTACAACTGGCCCTACCCGAAATTTTCGTGCTGAGCATGGCCTGCATTATTTTGCTGGCTGATCTGTTCATTTCGGACGAGCGGCGAGGGCTGACGCATCTGCTGGCGGTGTTGACCCTGCTGTTTGCCGCCATCCTGACCATTCGAGTCATGTTGCCGGCCGGCGAGGTGATTCATGCCTTCTCCGATACTTTCATTCGAGACCGCTTCGGTGACGTACTCAAGGTATTCAGCTATATCATCCTGGCCGGCGTGTTCGTTTATGCCAAGCATTACCTGCGCCAGTTCAACCTGTTCAAGGGCGAGTTCTATACCCTGAGCCTGTTCGCCCTGCTGGGCGTGATGGTGATGATCTCGGCCTCCAACATGATCACGGTCTACCTGGGTCTCGAGTTGCTGGCCCTGTCGAGCTACGCGCTGGTGGCGCTGGATCGCGAGTCGCGCTTCGGCTCGGAAGCGGCCATGAAGTACTTCATCCTGGGCTCGCTGGCTTCCGGCCTGCTGCTTTACGGCATGAGCCTGATCTATGGCGCTACCGGCTCGCTGGATCTGGCGACCATCAGCCAGGCGCTGGGTGCTGGCGCGGGCGAGTCGATGCTGCTGACGTTCGGCCTGGTGTTCATCGTCATCGGCATCGCCTTCAAGCTCGGCGCCGTGCCGTTCCACATGTGGGTGCCGGATGTCTATCATGGCGCCCCACTCGCGATCACCCTGTTCATCAGCTCGGTGCCCAAGCTGGCCGGTCTGGCGCTGGCGATCCGTTTGCTCGACAACGGACTGATCGGCTTGCATGGCGACTGGCAGGGCATGCTGGTCGTGCTTGCGGCCTTGTCGCTGATCCTGGGCAACTTTGCCGCGATCGCCCAGACCAACATCAAGCGCATGCTGGCCTATTCCACCATTTCGCACATGGGCTTCATGCTGCTCGGCATTTTGGCCGGCACGGCAGAAGGTTATGCCGCAGCCATGTTCTACGCCATTGCC
>JBLRWT010000279.1:0-3826 GCA_047921095.1 Wenzhouxiangella sp.
AAGGCCAGAGGCAAGAGCGCCAGTCCTGGTTTTGACATGAGCGACTCAACTCTTTTGATCGTGCTTTTCTTAGCGTCTTTGCGTCTTCGCGTTAAAACAGCTTTTTGCTTTCTGCTCTACGGTCTTCAGAGGGTTTTTTCCAGCCCGGCGGGAGGACGTGCGCGGTGGGAGGGGAAGATGCAGCGGAAGGTGCTGCCCTTGCCCAGTTCTGACTCGACCTCGAGGCGGCCGCCGTGGCGTTGCAGGACGTGTTTGACGATGGCCAGTCCGAGGCCGGTGCCGCCGACCTTGCGGCTGTGGGAGCTGTCGACCCGATAGAAGCGCTGGGTGATGAAGGGGATATGCCTGGCTTCGATGCCAATGCCATCGTCGGCAACCTCGTAGACCAGTTCGCCATCGTCTGTCTCGAACCAGCGTGTCCTTACCTGGCCGTCGTCGCCGGTATAGCGCATGGCATTGAGCACCAGGTTGGAAAAGGCGCTGTGCAACTCGTGCTCCACCCCGGCCAGGCCCTGGTCAGTCAGTGCCTGGAAGGAAAAGTCATGACTGGCAATATCCTCACTGCGCGCCGACTGGATGATGCGGTTGATCAATGCCGGCACGTCGATCACGGTCACGAGTGTCGCCGCACTTTCTTCCGTTTCCAGACGGGACAATTCGAGCAGGTCATTGATCAGGCTGGTCATGCGGCGGCACTGGGCCAGCATTTCATCCATCGGCTCCGACCATTCCGGGGCAAGACTCGGATCGTCGGCCAGGCTTTCCAGGTAGCCCGACAGCACGGTCACCGGCGAGCGCAACTCGTGCGAGGCATTGGCGACAAAATCCCGGCGCATGGCCATCAGACGGTGCAGGTGGGTGACGTCTCTGATCAACAGCAGATACTGATCGCTGCCATAGGGAATCAGCCGGGCCGACAGGGTCCGTGCATCATCCAGCGGGGATGGAAAGCGTGCCGACTGCCCGAATTCACCCGAGTTAAGGTAGGTCTTGAACTGCGGCGAGCGAATCAGGTTCAGAACGGATTGACCCAGGTCTTCGCTTGAAGACAAGCGCAGCAGGTCGCGGGCGGCATCGTTGAACCACACGATGCGCAGGTCCTCGTCCAGAACCAGGCTGGCATCGGGCATGGCAGCGGTCGACTCGCGAAATTCCCGTATGACCCGGGCCAGCCTTTTCTTGCGCTTGTAGTAGCGACGCTGCAGTCGGTAGTAATGTTCGAAAACCTCGCCCCAGATCCCCCAGGATTCTGGCGGATTGCGGAGACGACCCAGGCGTAACCAGCGCTCCAGGCGGTTGAGTTGGTAGAGATTACGGCCGAGAAAAGCCAGAACCGCCAGCAACAGCCACCATGACAGAGCGCCGACAAACCAGCCCAAACCACAAGCAATGACGAGCAAAGCGCCCAGCATCAGCAATTCACTGAGCCAGGCCTGACGCATCAGTTTCTTTCGGTCACCGAGAAGCGATAACCCGCACCGCGCACGGTTTGCACGTAGCTGTCAAAGCCATGCTCGGCAAGTGCCTTGCGCAGGCGCAGAATATGCACATCCACGGTCCGCTCTTCGACATAGACGCCACCACCCCAGACGTGGTCCAGCAACTGGGAACGCGAATACACGCGGTCCTGGTGGGTCATGAAGAACTTGAGCATCCGGTACTCCGTCGGGCCCAGATCCACCGACCGGCCATTGGCCAGTAGCCGATGACTGGCAATATTGAGGACCAGACCGTCGGCCTTGATCTCGTCGTCGGCACCGGCAGGCGAACTTCGGCGCAGCACGGCATTGATCCGGGCCGTCAATTCGCGCGAGGCAAAAGGCTTGGTGATGTAGTCATCCACGCCGCTTTCGAAACCACGCACCTTGTCGTCCTCCATCGCACGAGCGGTCAGCATGATCACAGGGATGTCCCGGGTCAACTCATCACGCCGCAGTGAACGGGCGAACTCCGGTCCGTTCTGATCGGGCAGCATCCAGTCGAGCAGAACCAGATCAGGGCGTTGATCAGTGAGGGCAATTCGAGCCGTGCGGGCGTCGGGGGCTTCCATGACTTCGAACCCGGCACGCTCCAGGTTGAACACGATCATTCTTCGAATGCCTTCATCGTCTTCAATTACGAGAATTCGTTGCATGCTCATCTGCGGGCCTGGACATTGACTGCAAGCTATTGGAACAGCGCTATATGACAATTCGATGAAGGCCAGGTCACAAAACCGTTACAAGCCCCGGTCCGAGTAGATGGCGCGCGCCTGGTCAAGCGCGCTGATTGTGGCTGACCGAAGGGATTCGGGCGCCAAAACTTCGACATCGCCACCGTAGCTGAGGATGTTCATCAACAGCTCCCGCTGATGGCCCAACGGCAACTCCAGCTCCCAGCGACCGTCGTCCAGCCAACGACCGGTCTGGTCCGGATGCCAGACTTCATCGGCCGCCCAGCGCGCGGCCTCGGCATTGAAGCGCAATTTGGCAATATCCTCGGCCGGTCCGGAAAAGATGCCAAAGGCCTGGTCAAAATGGCGGCTGATCTGTTCGGCAGGCAGATCGAGCGAGTCTTCGGCCAGCAGGTTCATGTCACGAATCCGCTCCAGGGCGAAACTCCTGAAGCCATCGGCACGATGGCACCAGGCCGCCAGGTACCAGCGGTCACGGTAGGAGATCAGTCGTTGTGGCGAGACATCGCGTTCACTGACATCATCCCGCCGCCGCCCATGGTAGGTCAGCTTGAGCCGGCGGCGCTGAAACAGCGCCTTGAAGACGCTTTCGAACAGGTCGGCGGGTACGGGACGGCCGGCGTCGTGGCGAATCAGGATGCGCTCGGGCTGGGCCGAGAAGTCCAGACCCTGCTGGTCAAGCAACTGGTTGATGCGCTGCTGCACGCCGTCGAGTTCGTCGACCAGCAGGCCGGGCTGCACGTTGCCAAGCACGTGTCTTGCGGTCAGCAGCGCCTGTAACTCGTCAGGGCTGATCCACAAACCCGGCAGCTCGAAATTGCCGGCGAGGCTGCGATCATAGAAATAACCGCGCCCCTCCTCGTCCTGCTCCAGGGGGGCGCCTAGCTTGTCGCGCAGTTCAGCCACCATGCGATAGAGGGTGGCCTGGCTGCAATCAAGCTCTTCCATCAGTTCGTGGCGACCGATGGGGGTGCGCCGCTGGCGGAGCAGATCGTGCAGGTGATAAAGGCGTTCGCGTCGGGACATCAGCAGGCGCGGTTCATGTCATTGAACCAGGCCAACTCAGGCTTCAACACAATCCTTGCAGACCCCATAGATTTCCAGCACCTGACGCTTTGGTTTGAAGGCATGATCCTGGGCGGCAACGCGCAGCTTTTCGGTCAAGGAATCATCATGAAACTCGGCCACCGACTGGCAGTTGTCGCATATCAGAAACTGGCCCTGGTGCTTGTCATCCGGATGAAAGCAGCTGACAAAGGCATTCAGGGTCTCCAGGCGGTGAATGAAGTGATTCTCCAGCAGGAACTCCAGCGCCCGGTAAATCGTCGGTGGCGCGGCCCGTGGCTGCTCGGACTTGAGCTCATCAAGCAGATCATAGGCTTTCACCGGCCCGTCGGCTGCCAGCACCATCTCCAACACCCGCCGCCGCGTCGGCGTCAGCCGCAATCCGCGCTGCTTGCAGTGCTTCTCGACTTCGGTGATGACCTGGGTGGAGTTCATGGGGGTATTCTAGCAGTAGCTGCTAGAAGGGAGAGGGAGAGAGGGGTAGATGGGAGAGGGTCACACCTCCTGGCGGGCTTCGATGAAGGCCAGGGCCTGGTCGATTCGTTTTAGGCTGCGTTCGCGGCCGACCAGCCACAGGGTCTGGTTGAT
>JBLRWT010000280.1:0-3814 GCA_047921095.1 Wenzhouxiangella sp.
GGCAGTGCCGGTCCGTCCAATCCATCATCGGGGCGACGGTGAGGGGATGGGAATACATCCGCCTATTTTACCCGCCACCGAGCTTCGCTGACGCCTTCAAAACCCATATTAAACTGTGATGAACCGCACATAAAAGCGTCAATACGTGACACAATTTGTCACCTTCAACGCAGCATATCCTCGATCAGGGCCGCAACCTGGCCAATGGCATGAGACTTGCATCGGGTTTTTGCGCGAATAATCGAAAATCCAACACAGTCAATTGGGGATCAATCAACTATGAGAATCACGACTTTTGTCATTTGCACGATGCTGCTGGGTGTTGCCAGCCTGATGTCCGATGACACATCGGCCCAGACGCTGGTCGAGGCCGACGAGGTCAACATGGAAGCGAGTCTTGCCGGTATTCGACTGCGCAATTTTGTCGGCTTGACAGACTCTGCCTACCTCGGCGTCCCGGACTTTTCCGACACTACCCCGTCAGACATTGAATGGGCAACCATGAACGAACTGCATTGGAGCCTGGATCATGGATTGGATCGGCTCCAGTTGAACATCGAGAACGGTAACGGACAGTGGACGCTTCTGTATGAGGACTGGACATCAAGGGTCGCGGACTTGACCGACGGGGCCTTCCACCCATCGGATCTCAATGTCATGGTCATCAACGTCTGGAACCGTGACGATGAGCCGACGGCCGTGATCGGCCTGTCGGATATCACGCTCAATGGTGTGGAGCTGGGCGGATTCAGTACTGTGCACGGCCAGACACCGCCACGCGAGAGAAGAGGAATTGTCGGCCATTGCCTGGGAACGGACGCAGGCTTCGAGTTGAGGGCCACGCTGGAACTGCACAACCTCACCCAGATTCAGGACAACCTGGACCGCGTGGACTTCTCCGCTGGCGTTGATCCGTCCATGGGTTTGAACTGTGGTCAGCCATCGAACACCAGCATCGTGGCCAACCCGCCGTCCGCGACACTGCACCGGGGCGAGGATCTGATCGTATCGGTCACGCTGGCCAACCAGGGCGTCGGCGCAGCCAGGAATATCGTGGTCGAACTGAGCGAGCCGCCTGGCCTGACCATGACCGATGCGCTGGCCGCCTGTGGCTCTGAAGAGCCCGGCGTCACGGCTTGTCCGGTAGGAGATATCGCACCTGAAGAAAGTTTCGACTTCGAGTTTACGATCCGGGCCGGCGATCTGGCCGAATTCGGCAACCAGCAGTTTCAGATCAGCTTCAGCACCGACAGCATTGACCTCGGTCCGACCAAGACCACCACCGTCAATGTCACCATTGCCAATGACGTCGACGCCATATTCAGCGATCGGTTTCAACCGGCGGATTAACGGCCAACCGGTGGGCTGCGGTTGATTCGAGCCGCAGCCCGCTACCGCTTTTCGATCCCGCCCTCGGCAGCGACCAGGACCACGTCAGCGCCACGGAGCGCGAACAGCCCACAGGTCACAACGCCGGGGATCTGGTTGATCGCCGACTCGGCCTTGACCGGATCGACCAGGTCGAGATGGCGTACATCAAGAATCAGGTTGCCGTTGTCGGTGGTGAAGCCTTCCCGCAATCGGGGCTGTCCGCCCAGTTTCACCAGTTCGCGCGCCACATAGGAACGCGCCATCGGGATGACCTCGACCGGCAGCGGAAATTCGCCGAGGATCGGCACACACTTTGACTCATCGACGATACAGACGAACTTGCGGCTGGCACCGGCGATGATCTTTTCCCGGGTCAGTGCCCCGCCGCCACCCTTGATCAGCCGCTTGTGCGCATCGACTTCATCGGCCCCATCAATGTAAAGCTCGAGATCCCCGCAGTGATTGAGCTCGGCCACCCGCACGCCGATTTTCTTGAGCCGTGCGGTGGTGGCATCAGACGATGACACAGCGGCCTCCAGGCGGATACCGGAGGAGCCCAGTTCGTCGATAAAGGCATTGACCGTGCTGCCGGTACCAACACCGAGCAGCATCCCCTCTTCGACGTATTTCATCGCCGCGCGGGCGACTTCGATCTTCAGGCGATCCTGGCTCATTGTTTTTCCATTCCCAAAATATAGTCCCATTGTTCGGCGCTGACCGGCATGATGGACAGTCGGTTGCCGCGCCGGGTCAGAGCGAAGTCACCGAGCGCTTCGGCGTGTTCCTTGATTTCCTGCAAGGAAACAACGCGTTTGAAATGGCGCTTGTATTTCACGTCGACCAGGATCCAGCGCGGATTGTCCGGGTCGCTTTTCGGATCAAAATACTTCGAATCCGGGTCGAATTGGGTCGGATCGGGATAAGGCTTGCTGGCCACTTCAGCCACGCCGACGATTCCCGGCACCTTGCAATTGGAGTGGTAGAAAAAGATCTGATCACCCTTTTTCATCCCATCGCGCATGAAATTGCGCGCCTGGTAATTGCGCACCCCATCCCAAGGCTCGGTCTTGTTCGGCCGTGATTTCAGATCATCGATACCAAACCCGTCCGGTTCGGACTTCATCAACCAGTACGTCACTACCCGTCTCCGCATTCATCAACCACAAGAGTCTAGCAGCAAGAGACCAGTTTACGGTTTGCGGGTTGCGGGTTAGAGAAGATATCAGCGCTTTCCTTGCGCCGACCGTTTGACCGTCGGGGATGCAACCCCGACCTACCCGAAAACGAACGCCGTCGTAGACCGACCACCGACCACCGACCCTACTCCCGGAACACCTTCAATCCACGATCGGTGATCACGGCATCCAGCGGGACGTCCCAGCTCTGGGCCGGCAGGCTGTTGACTTCCTGCAGGCTATAGGCCGCGCCGGCCAGGAAAGGGCCCGAATCGGGTTGGTCGATGCAGAACCCGAATGCCCGGTCGTAGTAGCCAGCGCCCATGCCCAGGCGGGTGCCGGTGGCCGAGAAGGCCACCAGCGGCATCAACACCAGTTCCAGTCGTTGCGGTGGGCACTCGACGCCACCGACCGGCTCGGGAATGCCGTACCGATTCTTCCTCATGGTCACACCCGGCGTCCAGCGATGAAAGTGCATCTGGTTGTCGTCAGCGACGATGGGCAGAAAAACCCGGCGACCGGCATGGTGCAGCGCCTCGAGGGCGGGCATCAGGTCGGGCTCACCGCGAAATGGATGAAAGGCCGCCAGATTGAGGCAATCGCGGTCGTCCAGGAAACGAAGCAGGTGGACACAGATCTGGCGATTCATTTGCCGGCGCTGGTGGTCATGCAGCCGCTCACGCTCTGCAACCAGCCTGGCGCGCAACTCGGCCTTGCCGTCGGATTTGTCAGGGTTCTGGAACGGGGAATCCATCTGAACTGGCCTGCGAACTCCCGGGAAAATAAGTGGCGCTCTCCGCATGTGCCGCTGCAGGGCGGTGACCTTGAACCAGAGGTTCAGGTGGGTCGGCTCTCCAAGCCTTCAGGCGATTCGCAACTAAGCGAATATGCACACCAGCTTTGGAAGCGGCCGTCCCGAGGTCTATAAGTAGGGACAAGGCATATTACGTTCCTGCTGGCGAACACCGCAGAGAGCGCCTGGGTCCAGTTTAATCCTCTGGCAATGCCTGATCAAGTTGAACCGCCATCTGGCGGATCCGCTGGTCGACCTTTTCGCGGCGCTCGACCTGGCTCTGGCGCAGTTTCAACACTTCCTCAGCCAGGTTGAGTGCTGACATGACAGCGATCTTCTCCATCGAGGAAACCCGCCCCGAATCGCGGATTTCACGCATTTGCTGGTCCAGAAACAAGGCAGATTCCATGAGGATCCTGCGCTGGTCCGGGGCGCACATCACCCGGTAATCGCGTTCCAGGATACGCACGGTGAC
>JBLRWT010000281.1:0-3795 GCA_047921095.1 Wenzhouxiangella sp.
CTGTCGGATAAATCAACGGAGGCGGACCAGGCGCAGTCCCAAGCAGTCCCGAACATTGACGCCAGAGCCGTTACACTCTGACATTGACCAGAGCCTTTCTCAGGAGAACGCATGAAATCCCTTGCCGCCGTGGCCTGGCAGGCCAACAAGCCGCTTGAGCTGGAACAGATCGACGTCACTGGACCCCGGGAGGGCGAAGTACTGGTCGAAATAGTCGCCACCAGCGTCTGCCATACCGATGCCTATACGCTTTCAGGGTCGGATCCGGAAGGTCTGTTTCCGTCCGTGCTCGGCCATGAGGGTGCGGGCATTGTGCGCGAGACCGGGCCGGGTGTGACCAGCGTGGCGGTCGGCGATCATGTCATACCGCTCTACACGGCTGAATGTCGACGTTGCAAGTTCTGCAAATCAGGCAAGACCAACTTGTGCCAGGCGGTGCGCACCACCCAGGGCCAGGGCCTGATGCCGGACGGCAGCTCGCGCTTTTCGCTCAATGGCAAACCGCTCTTCCATTACATGGGGACCTCCACCTTCAGCCAGTTCACCGTGCTGCCGGAAGTATCGCTGGCGGTGGTATCAAAGGAAGCCCCGCTGGACAAGATCTGCCTGCTCGGCTGCGGTGTGACCACCGGCATCGGGGCGGTACTGAATACCGCGAAGGTTGAAGCCGGGGCCACGGTTGCGGTGTTCGGGCTGGGCGCGATTGGCCTGGCTGTGATCCAGGGCGCGATCATGGCCAGGGCCGAGCGAATCATCGCCATTGATATCAACCCGGACAAGTTCGAACTGGCGCGCCAGTTCGGGGCCACGGACTGCGTCAACCCGAAAGATCATGCCGACCCAATCCAGCAGGTCATTGTCGACCTGACCAACGGCGGCGTGGACTACTCGTTCGAGTGCATCGGCAACGTCAACGTCATGCGCTCGGCGCTGGAGTGCTGTCACAAGGGCTGGGGTGAATCCATCATCATCGGCGTGGCCGGCGCTGGCGAGGAGATCGCCACACGACCATTTCAACTGGTCACCGGCCGGGTCTGGAAAGGTTCGGCCTTCGGCGGTGTCAAGGGTCGCAGCGAGCTGCCGGGATACGTCGACAGCTACATGAACGGCGATATCAGGATTGATGAATTCATCACTCACAACCTGCCTTTCGAGAAGATCAACGAAGCCTTTGACCTGCTCCACGCCGGCAAGAGCATTCGCACGGTATTGCACTACCAGCAGACCTGAGCACTCGACGGAGCACCAGCATGCCTGACACCACGATCGAGGAAATTGCCGCCAACTTGAGTTTCGGCGGCTGGCACAAGCGTTTTCGCCACCGCTCCGAGGTGCTGGACTGCGACATGACCTTCGCCGCCTACCTGCCGCCCCAGGCCGAGACCGAGCGAGTGCCGCTGGTCTGGTGGCTATCGGGGCTGACCTGCACCGATGAGAACTTCATGCACAAGGCAGGCGCGCAGCGCATGGCAAGCAAGTACGGCATGGCGCTCATTTGTCCGGACACCAGCCCGCGCGGAACCGACCTGCCTGGCGAACATGACAACTATGATTTCGGCTCTGGCGCCGGCTTTTACATCAATGCCACCGAGCGGCCCTGGTCAAATCACTACCGGATGTATGACTACGTCACCGAAGAACTGCCGCAACTGGCGGCCCGACATTTGCCCTTAAGCGATCGAGCCGGCATCTTCGGGCATTCCATGGGTGGTCACGGTGCCCTGGTCTGTGCACTGAAAAAACCCGATCAGTACCAATCGGTCTCCGCCTTTGCCCCTATCTGCAATCCATCGGCATCAGCCTGGGGGCAGAAGGCGTTCAGTGGCTATCTGGGCAATGATCGCGAGGCCTGGAAGGCCTGGGATGCCAGTGAACTGATCCGTGCGCATGGCTCGGATCATCACATCCTGGTCGACCAGGGTGAAGCCGACGATTTTCTGGCCGAAGGTCAACTCGCGCCCGAAGCCCTGGAAGGCGCCTGCGAGGCGGCTGGCGTGAAGCTGGAATTACACCGGCGCCCCGGCTACGATCATTCCTATTTTTTCATTGCCAGCTTCATCGACGACCACCTGCGCCATCACGCCAGGAATCTGTCAGACCGCGGCTGATGGCCGGCCCTGACATCGCATTGTTCAGAGCCGTTGTTCAGACGGCATCATTTCAGGATCCGGTCGCCGACAGGTTGAACCCCTGTTCGCGAATCTGGTGAATGCGATCGCGGAGGCGGGCCGCCTCCTCGAACTCAAGATTCTGAGCGGCCTTGAACATCTCTTTTTCGAGCTTCGCGATTTCCCGGGCCGCCTGCTCGGGGGAAACCGGACCAGGGCCGTAACCCGCCTCTGCTTCGGCCGCCGCCATTGTCCTTTTTTTGCCCGGCGTCTGATGGGCGTCGGCCATGATATCGGCGATGTTCTTGACGATGGTTTTCGGCGTGATGCCATGGGCCTCGTTGTGCGCGATCTGGCGACCGCGTCGGCGGTCGGTTTCATCGATGGCCCGGCGCATGGAGCCGGTCACCTTGTCGGCGTAAAGGATGGCCTTGCCGCGCAGGTTGCGGGCGGCCCGGCCAATGGTCTGGATCAACGAGCCCTCCGACCGCAAAAATCCTTCCTTGTCGGCGTCCAGAATCGCGACCAGGGAGACTTCCGGCAAATCGAGCCCTTCGCGCAACAGGTTGATGCCGACCAGGACGTCGAACGCGCCGAGGCGCAGGTCGCGGATGATTTCGACCCGCTCGACCGTACCGACATCCGAATGCAGGTAACGCACGCGGATATCATGTTCGGCCAGGTACTCGGTCAGGTTTTCTGCCATGCGCTTGGTCAAGGTCGTCACCAGAACCCGGTCGCCCAGGGCCGTGCGAAGCCTGATTTCCGACAGCAGGTCGTCGACCTGGCTGCCCACCGGGCGAACCTCGACCTCGGGGTCGATCAGCCCGGTCGGACGCACGACCTGTTCGGCAACGACCGCCGAGCGTTCCATCTCCCACGGCCGTGGCGTGGCCGAAACCAGGATCATCTGCGGCGCCCGCTGCTCGAATTCCTCGAACATCAGCGGGCGATTGTCCATCGCCGACGGCAGTCGGAATCCATACTCCACCAGGGTTTGCTTGCGCGATCGGTCACCCTTGTACATCCCGCCAATCTGCGGAATGGTGACATGAGATTCATCGGCAATCAGGATGGCGTTGGACGGGAAATAATCGAACAGCGTCGGCGGCGGATCACCGGGCTGGCGGCCGGTCAGGTGGCGGGAATAATTTTCGATACCCTGGCAATAACCCAACTCCAGCATCATCTCGATATCAAACCGCGTCCGCTGTTCAATTCGTTGGGCTTCCAGCAGCTTGCCAGCACCTTCGAGCTGCGACAACCGCTCCTTGAGCTCTTCCTTGATCGCATCGATCGCATCCAGCACCACCTGGCGCGGGGTCACGTAGTGGGTTTTGGGAAAAATGGTCAGTTCATCGACCTTTTCGTGGATTTCGCCGGTCAGCGGATCGAAATGGCTGATCCGCTCGATTTCATCGTCGAACAACTCGACCCGTACCGCCTCCATTTCCGAATCGCCGGGAAACAGGTCGATCAGCTCGCCCCGCACCCGGTAGGTACCGCGCCGCAGCTCGAAATCATTGCGCGAGTACTGCATTTCGGCCAGTTGCCGCAGAATCTGGCGCTGGCTGATGCGTTCGCCCACTTTCAACGGCAGGGTCATCTTGAGAAACGAGCTCGGATCGCCCAGGCCGTAAATGGCTGATACCGTGGCGACGATCAGTGCATCGGGACGTTGCAGCAG
>JBLRWT010000282.1:0-3783 GCA_047921095.1 Wenzhouxiangella sp.
GTGAGCGGCCGCTGGCGCTCGGGCATCATCGCTACCAGTGGCTTTACGTCATCGCCTTTGTGCACCCGGCTGACGGCGAGACCGTGTGGTATCTGTCCAACGGCATCGACAAGGTGATGTTCGAAAAGCTGCTGGCCGACTTTGCCCGCCAAAGCAACATCGCCGACCTCGACCAGCGCCTGCAGATGTCGCGCGATGGCCTGACCCAGCTCAACAACCGGCTCAATGAAGTCCAGACCGAGCTGGTGCAGTTGGGCGCCTGGCGCCGCTTGATCGACCAGGGCCGCAGTGATTTCCTCGACCCGGTCGTCAACAGCCCGGTGATCGATGACCTGGAGCGACGCCTGCTGGAAGCACGCACGACCTACACCACCCTGTCGGAAACCTTCCAGGACGATTTCCCGCGGGTGCAGGAGGTGCTGAGCCAGATTGTTCGGCTGGAAGTGGAAATCGACAATCGCAAGCGGACCATCGTCAACAACATCATTGGCCGCTACGACACCCTGCGCGAGCAGGAATCGTCGCTGGAAGAAGCGACGATGCAGCGCGAAGCCGGCATCATGTCGCTGAACGAGCGGGCGGTGCAGTTCAACATCCTGCGCCGTGAGTTCGAAACCAGCCGCGAGCTTTACGACGGCCTGCTGCAGCGGATGAAGGAAATCGGCGTGGCCGCCGGGATCCAGGAAAGCAATGTCTCCATCATCGAGGCGGCGCGCATCCCCAATGCGCCGTTCAAGCCCAGCCTGCCGCGCAACCTGGCCCTGGCGCTGGTGCTGGGCCTGATGGGGGGCGTGGGCCTGGCCCTGTTGCTGGAATTCCTGGATGGCTCGATTCGCCGCGTCGAAGACATCGAACGCCTGGTCGACCGGCCGGTTCTGGGCATGGTGCCGCTGGTCAAGAGCAAGGCCCGCAAGGACCGCGACAAGAAGACTGCCGTGTTTCGACCCGAGGACAGCATTGCCCACTACAGCGTCACCCAGCCGAGCTCCGGCGTGTCGGAGGCCTTTCGATCGCTGCGCACCAGCCTGGGCTTTTCGACCGCCGAAGGCATGCCGCGCTGCATGATGTTCACCAGCGCCTCGATGAGCGAGGGCAAGACCACCTCTGCAATCAACCTGGCCAGCGTGCTGGCCCAGAATGGCAGCAAGGTGCTGCTGATCGACGCCGACTTGCGCAAGCCGCGTGTGCATCGCGAATTCGGCAGCCCGCGCTCACCCGGCCTGACCAATCGCATTGCCCTCTACGAGAACAGCGGCAATGACAACTCGGCCATCTACCCGACCTCGACCGAAAGGCTGTTCATGATGCCGGCCGGAACCTCCACGCCCAACCCGGCCGAAATGCTCAGCTCCGAGCGTCTGGGCAAGGTACTGGATGGCTGCCGACGCGCTTTCGATTACGTGATCATCGATGCCCCGCCGGTACTGGGACTGGCTGACGCGCTGATTCTTTCGCGCCAGACCGACGGGGTGATCTTCGTCGCCCGTGCTGGTGAGACCGGCAAGGACAACTTCCGTGTGTGCATGAAGCGTCTGGCCCAGGTGCAGGCGCCGGTGCTGGGCGTGGTGCTCAACGGCGTCGATCTCGACAGCCCGGAATACGCTTACTACTCCTCCTACTACTACAACTACGAAGGCGACGAAGATGACGCCGAAGCAGCGCCGAAGTTGGGCACCTCAGCCAGCTGATCGGCACCCGGCCGATCCGTGCTGAATTTCATGCCGGCGCGCCTGCCGGCGTCCATGCCGACATGGGGCCGGGCGGCGTTGCTGATGCTCCCCTTGCTGGCTGCCACCTGGGTGGCCAGCAGCGAATTCCTGCAGTTGCGATCGCTGGATATCGAACAGCCGTCGGCTGATCTTCAGCGTCTTCAGTACAGCCAGCCCTGGGGTGGCCTGGCCGCGCGTGAGGCGGCCGCAAACCTTGAAATGCGCTGGCGCCAGAACCCTGGCGAAGCCGCCTCTGCCCTGGCCTGGCAACTGCAACGCTACCCGCTCGACCCCTGGCGCTGGCTGCTGGCCGCGCGAATCGATCGCCAGGTTGCCGATGACGCAATCCGCACCGCCTGGCTGCTGGACCAGGCCATCGTCGTGCAACCCGGCGACCGCGAACTGCGCTGGCGGGCGGTCAACCTGGCTCAGTTCTTCGGCGAGCCGGACCTGCTCGCCAACCAGCTCAGGATCTGGCTGGCCGACCAGCCCCGCCAGACCGGTCGCGCCCTGTTTCTGGCCAACCGCTGGCTGCCCGAGCCGGGTGAGCGCCTGGACAAGGTATTGCCGATGGGGGAGGAATTCCTGATCGAGGCCATGCGCCATGCACGGACCAGCGGGCAACTTGACCTTGCAGATGCCGTCTGGGCGCGCCTGAGCCACCCGCGCGGCCCCGAAGACCGGGCCGTCGCCGATTACATCCACCTGGCCTTGCGGAGCGGCGAGCCGGCAGACCTTGCCCGCATCTGGCAGGAACTTGACCCTGGCTACCAGCCCGGCGATGTGCCCGCCGGGCATTTCAGCTACCCGTTCGAGGAGCTGGGTGCGTTTGGCTGGGAGCTGCAAATGCCGGCCGGCGTGATGGTGACACGAGACGAAGCCCTGCCCCCGGATCTGCCGACACAGTGGCCGGAACTGCCCGCCCGTGCCGCCAGCCTGCGCCTGGACTTCAGCGGCAAGGAGAACGTGAACCTGGTCCGGCCACGAATCAATTTCCCCGGCCCGCCGGCCGGCCGCTATCGCCTGCAAGGCTGGTGGCGGGCCGAGGGACTGACCACGCGGGTATTGCCCGCCCTGCGATTGAACGCCAGCGAAAGCCCTGTGCGCCTGAACCTGGCTTTGCCTGGCCAGGATTTTGGCTGGCAGCGCTTCGAATCCGAGTTGGTGCTGGACAGCGACCAGGAAATGCTGCGCCTGTTCATTCATCGTCCCTCGACGCAGAACTTCGACCGTGATATCGCCGGGACACTCTGGCTGGCCGGCTTGCGCCTGATTTCCGTGGATACAGGCGACAGGCATGAGGAGGACAGGCATGACTGACGAACCACTGGATAGCGCGCGCCTGGCCGAGTTGGTGCTGGGCGAGCGAATGTGCCGCTTCACGCCCAGGGAACTGGATGCCCTGCTGGGCTGGCTGGCCGGCAGCGCGCGACACGGGGCCGATGGGCTGATTCGTCGCCTCGGCACGCCGGACGAGCGCCCCGACCTGTGCGACAAGGTTTACCGTTGGCTGGACGCCCAGATGTTCGAGCAGGCGGAATTCAAACCGGCGGCAGCTTATCTGGATGACGGCGAACCTGAAGGCGCGCGCCGTGCGCGGTATCGACGTCTGATGACCGCCTTTCACCCGGACCGGTGCCTGGACCGGGCCGAATGGCTGACCCCGCGTTCCCAGTCCATCCTGGCCGCGTACTCGCGCTTTCGCCGTAACAACGACGGCAACAACGACGGCAACGAACCAGACATTGCGCCGTTCCCGCCTTCGGCAGACCCCCAGGCGGCAGAAAGCGGCTACCCGCCCGGCACCGGACACATCCGCCACAGCGCCCGACTGAGCCCGGTTGCCATGGCCCTGAGACTGCGTTTGCGGCGGCGATTGGGTGGCATCAGTCACCTGCAGGCAAAATTGCTGGGCAGCCTGGCCCTGGTAACCATGCTGCCGCTGTTGTTGATGTTACTGCTGGCCGATGATCCGAAGCATTCCAGCGATGATGCCTCGACCGCCAGCACGATCATGCCCGCGGAGGTGTTGTTGCAGGAAACCGCTATCGAGCCGGACGTGGCGCTTGAGGGG
>JBLRWT010000283.1:0-3776 GCA_047921095.1 Wenzhouxiangella sp.
GGCGCGCTCTACAGAGTTTCCCCGGCAAACCGGTAATGAGCCAGTAGCATGGCAAACGGACGCGGTCATCAGCCGGCGGTGCTGGTGGCCCTGACCGGCGGTATTGCGTCGGGCAAAACCGCCGTATCGGATCGGCTTGCGGCCCTGGGTGCTGCTGTGGTCGATACCGATCTGGTCGCACGCGAGGTGGTCGAGCCAGGCCAGGCCGGGCTGGACAGACTGACCGAAGCCTTTGGCGAGAATATTCTGACCAGCGAGCGGCAACTTGATCGTCAGCGTCTGGCCGAAGTGATCTTCGCCGACCCCGATCAGCGCAGAATCCTGGAATCCTTGCTTCACCCCTTGATCGAAGCCCGTACGCGCGAACTGATCCAGGCCCGATCCGATGCCCCCTATGTGGTGGTGGTTGTCCCTCTGCTGGTCGAATCCGGGCTGTTCGATGATGCCGACCGGGTGGTGGTGGTCGACCTGCCGGAGGAAATCCAGCTTGAGCGTCTACGCAAACGGGGCGGGATCAGCGTAGAGCAGGCGCGCCAGATGATCGCATCGCAGGCATCACGGCAACAGCGCCTGCAGCGGGCCGATCATGTCATCGACAACAGCGCCAGCCTGGCCGAACTCGATCAGCGGGTCCGGCAATTGCATCACGACCTGCTGGCCGCCAGCACTCTCGTCTGAATGTTCTCAGCCCTCGGGCGAACGCCGACTGCTGTGCTGCTCCACCAGGTCTTTTTGCACGTTGACGGGAACGGCTTCGTAATGTGAGAAAGACATGGTGTAGCGCCCTTCCCCGCCCGTCAGGCTCTTGAGTTCCGTAGGAAAATCCGTGACCGCCGACAAGGGAACCGCGACCGAGATGCTGGTCGCTCCGCCGCGCAGACTGTCGGTGCCCTGGATCCGGGCCCGTTTGGCGGCCAGGGTTCCGGTGATATCCCCCATGGCCACATCCGGCACGTTCACCTCCAGTTCCACGATCGGCTCAAGTATCTGTGGCCCGGCATTTTCAATCGCATCCAGAAAGGCCTTGCGGCCAGCAACCACGAACGCGACTTCTTTCGAGTCGACGGCATGAAACTTTCCGTCGTAGACCGTGACCTCGATGTCCTGTAGCGGGAAGCCGGCGATGGCGCCCTCCTCGAGCAACTGTCGAACGCCCTTTTCCACGGCTGGAATCAGGCTGGTGGGGATGGCGCCACCCACCACTTCGCTCTTGAAGCTGAACCCCTCACCCCGTCCCAGCGGCCGTATGCGCAAAAAGACCTCGCCGAACTGGCCCGCCCCACCCGTTTGTTTCTTGTGGCGGTGATGACCTTCGGCAGAACGGGTGATCGTCTCGCGATAGGCAATCCGCGGCGGACGGGTATCAACATCGACGTTGTAGCGGTTTTTGATCCGCTCGAGCATGATGCGCAAGTGCATTTCTCCAAGCCCGCGGATCACCGTCTCATTGAGTTCCTGGTGGTGTTCAACCTGGAAGCATGGGTCCTCTTCACTCAGCCGGCCCAGGGCCATGGCCAGCTTCTGTTCCTGGCCGCGGGTCAGAGCCTCGACCGCAAGCCCGAACATGGGCTGGGGAAAGTCGATCGGCTTGAGATAATAGTGATCCTCGTCGTGGCAATCGTGAAGGATGGCATCGTAGTCAATCTCATCGACCTTTCCGAGCGCACAGATATCGCCCGGGATGGCACGCCCTATCTCGATATGCTCCTTGCCCTGGATACGATACAGATGCGCCACCTTGACCGCCTTGCGGCTGTCGCCGACAAAGAGTTGGCTGCCTGAATCGATACAGCCCTGGTGAACGCGAAAGATGCTGAGCTTGCCTGCATACGGATCGTTGGTGATCTTGAATACATGGGCCAGAACATGCCGCCAGGGTCCGGACGGGCCTCGATTCGTTCATCACCAGGCGCCTTGCGAAAGGGCGGCGGATTGCCCTCGGCCGGGTTGGGCAGCAAGTTTTTGCAGAACTTCAGAAACTCACCGCAGCCGGCGCCGGTGCTGGCCGAAGTAAAGCAGATCGGTACCAGGTGGCCCTGGCGAAGTGCTTTTTCGAAAGCATCGTGCAGCGCCTGCCTGCTGATCTCTTCGCCTTCGAGATAGGCAGCCATCAGGTCTTCATCGACCTCGACCACCTGATCGAGAATCTCGGTGTGCGCATCGGCGACCGAGAAAATATCGGTCTCGCCATCCGATTTGAAAAAACAGTCGCGCACGGTGGAAAAGCCGTCGGTCGGCAGATTGATTGGCAGGCACTGGCTGCCGAATTCGGCCCGGATTTCCTGAACCAGCCCTTCCAGGTCCACGCCGTCGGCGTCAATCCGGTTGATGACGATGATCCGGCAAAGCTTGCGCTGGCGCGCTCTGCGCATCAGACGTCGAGTTGACATTTCGATGCCATTGACTGCATTGATCACGATGACCGCGGTTTCTACCGCCGTCATGGCCGCCAGCGCCTGACCGCGAAAGTCCGGGTCGCCCGGCGTGTCGATGATATTGATATGCGTGCCGTCGAACTGCAGTGAGGCAATCGCGGAATTGAGTGAGTGCTGGTAGGTTTTTTCCTGGGGGTCAAAGTCTGCGACCGTTGTACCCCGTTCGATGCTGCCAGGCTCGCCCAGCAGGCCGGACTTGACCAGCAGAGCCTCGAGCAAGCAGGTTTTCCCAGCACCGGCGTGTCCGAGCAAGGCGAGATTGCGAATCGCCGTGGTCTCATGGTCGGCCATAAACCCCTCCAATTGCATTGTCGGTTCCTGCATCGTACATGCAGTCCGTCCCACGCGGCAAATGGAGATCGCCGGATTCAGATTGTGTTCATGGAATTTTGGCTAGACTTTGAGTTCAGAACCCATGCAGGCTGGGTTACCGAGCCCAAAGGAGATCATCATGAGGATGGCAAAAGCAGGTCTTTTCATGGCAGCTGCCCTGGCCACAAGTCTGGCCCAGGCCAGCGGAGCCCACTATATCTACGCGCCGGTGGTCCACGTCAAGGCTGACTATCAGACAGTCCACAGGCCGGTCGAACGACAAGTGTGCTGGGACGAACAAAGCTACGAACGCTCGGCGTCATCGAAACCGCGCTCGGCTACACCCACAATCGTCGGGGCCATCATCGGCGGGGTCATCGGCAACCAGTTCGGAGGCGGTAGCGGCAATCGTGCCGCCACCGTCGCCGGCGCCGCCCTGGGAGGTTCTATCGGGCACGACGCCGAACGCCAGGCGCGCGGGCCAGACGAATATCACCGTGTAACGCGCGAGCGCTGCACGGTGCAACATGACTACCAGCGCCAGTCCGTTGTCTCGGGCTACACCGTCACCTATGAATACCAGGGACAACATCACACCACGCACATGACCGAACACCCCGGAGACCAGGTTCGCCTGAGAGTTTCGGCAACGCCCGTGCCCTGAACGACTTGAGGCAATGCCAGTGGCGCAGTTAAAACTGCGCCACTGTCTTACATCTCGGCTACTCGCCTCTCCAGCACCATCATTGACAGCTTTGCCATCGCGATCAGCTTGCCACCGGGATCGCGGATTCTGATGTCCCAAAGATGGGTCGAGCGGCCAATATGCACAGCCTCCGCCCGCGCAGTGATCTGGCCGCTGCGGATACTGCGGAGGTGGTTGATGGATAGCTCCATCCCCACCGCGTAATGCGTTTTCACGTCGATTTGCAGTGCCGAGGCCGCACTGGCCACCGATTCCGCCAGGGCAGCGGTCGCGCCGCCATGCAGAATGCCCAGTGGCTGATGGACCTTGGCGGTCACCGGCAT
>JBLRWT010000284.1:0-3774 GCA_047921095.1 Wenzhouxiangella sp.
GTTCTGTACCGGCTTCATGGTCAACAACGTCGAATTTGACGGAGTACCGTATTTCATGACCGCGAACCATTGCGGGATGACTGCCGGAAACGCGGCGTCTCTGGTCACCTACTGGAATTTCGAGAACTCAACCTGCCGTCCGCCCGGCGCACCCGGTTCAGGCGGCACGGGTGATGGCAGCCTGAATCAGTTCAACACCGGATCAACCCTGCGCGCCAGCGGATCGGCATCGGATTTCACCCTGGTCGAGCTGTTCAATCAGCCCGATCCGGACTGGGGTGTCACTTATGCCGGCTGGGATGCCCGCGACCAAGCCACCGACTGGGCCATTGCCGTCCATCATCCCAGCACCAACGAGAAGCGCATCAGCTTCGAATACGATCCGACCACCATTACCGACTACCTGAGTGATGTCGTCAACCCGAATCAGACTCACATCCGGGTGGCCGACTGGGATCTCGGCACCACCGAACCCGGCTCGTCCGGTTCGCCCCTGTTCAATCCCGACGGCCAGGTAATCGGCCAACTGCACGGTGGTCATGCCGCCTGCAGCAACGACCTGTCGGACTGGTACGGGCGAATCGCCTGGTCCTGGAACAGCGGCAGTACGGCCAGTGGCCGGTTGCGCGACTGGCTGGACCCGAACGATACCGGCACCCTGGTCATTGGCGGGCTTGGCGAGGCCGCCTTCGGCCTGGAGCCGGAGACACAGAATATCAGCCAGTGTGGCTTCGATGATCTCGGCATCCAGATCGACGTCATCCAGTTCGGTGATATCGACGATCCGGTCACCTTGAGCGCAATCGATTTGCCGGCCGGTACCAGCGGCGGCTTTTCGGTCAATCCTGTCACTCCACCCGGTACCAGCCTGCTCACCCTGGCCGGTCTGGGCGCCGCTGGAACCGGGACATTCGCTTTCACCCTTGCCGGCGAAAGCGGGGATGAAGAGGTCTCGGTCGATATCAGCGTGACGCTGAGTGACGATGCGCCGGAAGGCTCGACCATCACCGCGCCGGCCAATGGCGCGGTCGGCGTCCCGGTCGAGCCATTGGTGACCTGGACGGCCGCCGACCAGGCGTTCGAGTACCTGCTTGAAATCGCCACTGACGCCGGCTTCAGCGATGTGATTTATTCGGCCAACTCGTTCGGCACCAGCCATGCGGTCGATTCACCTCTGGATACCAATGCCACCTATTACCTGCGGGTGCGCTCCAGCAACGATTGCGGCACCGGCGACTGGTCCGATGTGGTGTCGTTCGGTACCGAGGCCCTGCCCGGTGATTGCCCGCTGGGTACCCAGACCCTGTCGCTGTTTTCCGAGGACTTCGGCGGCGGCGCCATGCCGGCCGGCTGGAGCACCGCCGGTTCGAGCGGGGCGGTCACCTGGGTCGCCAGTTCGACCCAGAGCCACCAGGGCGGACATTCGATGTTTGCCCAGAACATTGCCTCGGTTTCTGATCAGCGCCTGGCGACCCCGACCGTCAGCTTGCCGAGCGGTATGGCGGCGCTGTTCCTCAACTTTCAGACCTGGCAAGACATCGAAAGCGGTGATGGCGGCTGCTTCGATGGTGGCGTTCTCGAGATTTCGACCAATGACGGGGCGAGTTGGACGCACGTAGGGCATGAACACATCGTCGTGCGAGATTACGACGGCCCGATTAGTAACAGCTGGGGCAATCCACTTGGCGGCCAGCAGGCCTGGTGCGGCGATCCACGGACATTCTGGGAGCGCTATGCCGTGAACCTGAATGACTGGGAAGGTGAGGATGTGCGCTTCCGCTTCCGCTTCGGCACCGATTCATCGGTCTCACAGGTCGGCTGGTATGTCGATTCGGTCGAAGTCCAGGCCTGTGTTCAGGGTGATCCGGTGTCCATTGGCGGAACAATCCAGGGCCTGGAAGGCAGTGGGCTGGTGCTGCAGAACAACGGCGGTGATGATCTTGCCATCAGCGGAAATGGCACGTTCACGTTTTTATCGACCCTGTTCGAGGGCCAGTCTTACCATGCCACCGTCGCGGCCTATCCGGTCGGACCCGACCAGGTGTGCAGCATTGACAATGCCGAGGGCAGCGCCGGTGACGAGGACGTCACCGATATCCTGGTCGACTGCGTGACGCTCGGGGTGCTGGAAGCCGATACCGATGACCTGCAATTCGGCGAGGTGACCGAGGGCAGCCAGGCCAGCCAGATGCTGACACTGACCAACACCGGGCCTGTGGGTGCGATGGACATTGAAATTTCGCTACTCGAGATCGCCGGCGATGACCAGTTTCAGATCATCGGTGGAGATTGCCAGGTCGGCACGCAATTGGCCGTGAATGAATCCTGCCAGGTCGAAGTCGGGTTCAGTCCCGATGCCGTCGCTTCCTTTGCTGGCCATGTCCAGCTGCAATCCGTTGACGGGCAAGGCGTGCAGACGGCGTTGAGCGGGCAGGGTATCGAGCTGGAACCGGGCGAGGCCGAAGTCTTGCCCGCCGTGCTGTCATTTGGCGCCGTGCCGACCAATATGAGCCAGACCCTGTCAGTGACGATCGCCAATGTGGCGCCAGCAGGCTCGGCTGACCTGGTGATTTCGAACTACTCGGTGATCCTGGGACAGGTGTTCGTTGTCGACGGGTCCGATTGTGATCAGCGCGTGGCAGCGCAAGACAGTTGCTCGGTAACGGTTCGGTTCTCGCCCGTGAATGAATTTTCCTACTCCGGTCTGCTGCGAATCGTGATCGACGGCGCCAATGTCGACCGGCATCTGTCGGGTACGGGTACTGTGCCCGAGCCGATGATTTTCCACGATCGATTCTCGGGAGGTGAGCAATGAGTCGGTCAGCTACCGGCCCCATGGTTCGTGCCCTGCTGGTGCTTTTGCTTGGCGGCGGCGCTGTGACCACCAGCTTCGGCTTCGAGGTGCACGACCACGGCGACCACGAGCGCCAGTTTCGCCAGGCCGAACTATGGTGGGAGTCCATCTATCGACCGGTTGATGAACTGCCGGTCTCGCTGCTTCATTCGTTGCAGCCGGGTCTGGACCGGCTGGCGGTCAAGCCCGAACATGCCTTTTTCGACCGTCGCAGCGGCCGTTGGGGCACACTGATCATCACCCGGCCCATGATCCCGGGTCCCGGCGTGGGCAATGACCTGCAGTGGTCCGATCTCGCGCTGCCTGAGCCGCAAAGTGCTGACGGCGCCGGCCCGGCTGCCTGGCGCGCTTTCAGTGCCTTTCTGACCGATCATGCAGACGAGCTTCGATTCAACCCGGACGAGTTTGCCCGGCCCAACGTCAGTGCCGACGGCGAACGTCTGATCCGTATCTATCTGCCCCGACAGCACGCCGGTATCCCGGTGCGCGACAGCTTCGTCACCGCCTCGATCAACAGCGGCAACCTGGTGCTGATGGGCCAGCGCAACTGGGCAGATATCGATCTCGATACCCGTCCGGCGGTTTCCAGCGAGCAGGCGCTGGAAGTTGTGCGCAGCCATCTCGAATCCGACCACGCCCCGCGCCTGTTCGAGCGACCGCGCCTGGAGATCATTCCGGTGTCCGATCAGCCGCACGAAAACCTGGTCAGGGACGTCGGCCAGGGGCTGCAATTCCGACTGGCCTGGGTGCTGATGCCCATGGTCGACGGTCCGGACGACATCTGGGAAGCCCTGATCGATGCCCACGATGGCCAGTTGCTGGCCTTCGATGATCTGAAGCACTACAGCACCCGCAAAGTCAGCGGCGGTGTGTACCCGGTCAGCAATGATGGTATCCCGCCGGACGGCATCGAGCAGCGC
>JBLRWT010000285.1:0-3759 GCA_047921095.1 Wenzhouxiangella sp.
AAAAGCGTTTCGCCCCGCTTGCGCTGATGGGCGAGATACTTTTGCCAAACGCTGCAAAAGTAGCTGTGAGAATGGCCATGCCCTGGAACTGAACGGGGTTATCGGTCAGGCTACACCTTCGAGAATCCGGTATGACTCAAAAAGTAGTTGGCCGTGCCGCTTAATTCGGGCGTGCCGTTTTTTGGATGCGTCTACCGGATTCGAGGAGGTGCCAGCCTGGCCACCGTCGTTTGGCCTGATCAGAAGCCTGTCCGCCTATTTAGGCGTGACTCATCACAGTCTTGTCAACGCGGTACCCACTCCAGGCTGACACCACGACTCATGGTACAGGAGATGCCGTTATGGGAGGACTCACCGAACAGGCCGACTTTGTCATCGGCGTTGACACGCATAAGGACACACACACCGGCTCGGTAGTCAATTTGCTTGGCGCTGAGCTGGCAGTTACAACCGTTCCTGCCGACCCCGCAGGCTATCGCCAACTGCTTGAGTTCGCCAAGAGCCGCGCTGACGGTCGGCGGCTTTGGGCCATTGAAGGCACCGGCAGCTATGGCAGGGGTTTGACTACGTTCCTGCTGGAGCAAGACGAACGGGTGGCCGAGATCGATCGTCCAGCCCGGCCGGCACGCCGCAATGGCGCAAAGAGCGATGCGCTAGACGCGACTCGGGCAGCCCGCGAAGCCCTGTCTCGGCGTCACCTGACCCAACCGCGACGGCGCGGGGATCGCGAGGCACTGCGTGTGCTGCTGCGAACGCAAAGGAGCGCTGTTAGCAGCCGCAGCCAAGCCATCTCTCAGCTCAAGGCCTTGCTGGTCACGGCCCCGGCAAAATTGCGCCATCGGCTCGCTGGGTTGGGGGCAGACGCGCTCTTTGAGAGGTGTTCGCGTCTTCGTGTCCTCTCGACTCAGGAAGTTGAGTACCGAGCCACGGTCATGGCACTGCGGGCTACGGCTCGCCGCGTGTTGGCATTGGGCCAAGAAGCCGAGGAACTGAAATCTACCCTGGACGAGTTGGTGAGGCGAATGGCGCCACGTCTGATTGCCGAGAAAGGCGTTGGACCCATCACCGGCGCCGAGATCCTCTGTGCCTGGTCCCATCGTGGCCGGATACGCTCGGAGGCGGCGTTCGCCACCATGGCTGGCGTCGCGCCGATACCTGCATCGTCCGGCAAGAGCACGCGCTATCGCCTCAATCGCGGTGGCGATCGAAACCTCAACTGTGCCCTGTACACGATTGTTCTTTGCCGGCTCGGGAGCGACGAAGAGACCAGGCGCTATGCGGCACGCAGACAGGCGCAAGGAAAAACGCCCCGTGAGATCCAGCGTTGCCTGAAGCGAATCCTCGCGCGCCGGTTATTCAAGCTGCTTGAGGCTATGCCTTCGCCTACTTGACAACCATAGAAGCATCCAAAAGCGACGTTTTTGCCCGAGATGGCACCCGGCTTTGCCGGGTCCCCTGTACGCGCTTAACGGCACTCCGCCTGGCCTTCTTGCCTGCGGCAAACCGGCAAGGCTGCGTTGCCTACGCTTCTCACGCCAGGCGGCGGTCGCTCAACTCGCTATCACTCAGACGCACGCTCCCTTGGATCCGCCTGGCGCTGCACGCGCTTAACGGCACTCCGGCTTCGCTTCTTTCAGCTGACGCCGAAAACCGCGAAGCTTACGTTGCCTGCACGCGCTGATCGGCACTCCGTGTTCCCTTCTTGCCTTCGGCAAACCAGCAACATTGCGTTGCCGGCGCTGCTCGGCGCCATCAAGGGTGGAAGGTCAACAGCCTTGGGTGTTTGAGGTCCGAGGACGGTGGTCGGAGAGGATGTCGAGCTCAAGGCATAAGGCGAACATCTTGGCGTCATATTAGGTTTTGGAAATCTCGTAGCCGGTCTGCGCTTACCGGCAGCCCCTGGGCCGCGAGGGTATCGAGAAATTCCTCGGCCGAGCGCGTTGGGTTTTTGAGTGAAAGTCTTTGATCCCTGGCTGCCTGGATCACTGCGGCCTCCCGCAAGTCCATCTGGCACTCGATGAATCGATCTGGGTGAATCGCCTCGACGCCGAACGGTTCCAACTTCTCCTGCGGGAAGTCGCGCAGGTTGAAGGTAACGATCATTTGCGCATGGGCTACGATGGCTGCGGCGAGGACGTGGCGGTCGTTCGGATCGGGAAGCTCCAAAGAGGGAATCAGTTGCTCATGCCCGGTTACGAGACAATCTGGTACGGCCTGATTCATGAGATCGCGAGTGCGATGGAGCTGAATCTCGTTTAGATCTGGGCGTTTGGCCTGGACGTTGCGCAACCACTCGTCGTGTATCTGTTCACTCCACCGGGCAGCGAACAATCCTGTTGTAGCCAGGCGAACCAGAAAATCTCTCAATGGTGCCGGATACAGAACACAGGCATCGTAAACAACGACAAACCTCATGCTCTAGTAGCCCATGTTCAGATCCTGGGCCTGTTCGGCGAGTTTGGTCAATGCATCTCGGCTTCGCTCGTCCTGCCTGTGCTTGTAGCTCAACAAGTCCTGGAGGCGGATACGTCGATGTGAGCCGATCATGGTGAAGGGGATCTGCTCGTTGGTCAGTAACTTGATCAAATACGGGCGCGAGACATTGAGCAAATCAGCCGCTTCCTGGGTGGTGAGCTCGGCATGTACTGGCACGATGGTGACTGCATTGCCTTGGGCCATTTCGGCCAGCAGCTTACGCAGCAGATCGAGAGCGGCACGTGGCAGGATCAGGTCCTCGCCATCCAGGCGGATCTGGGCCCGGTCGATTTCAGGGTGGTCCCGAAGCAGCCGACTCAGTGCGCTCGCGCTCTCGCGCGCAAGACTGGCAGTCTCCGCGGTTGGTAGATCGTTGAAGGTTTTTGCGTTCTCCACTTTGCCATCTCCGGCCCGGTCTTGTTATTGTAGACAACAATTTAATCGAAATATTCGAAACGAGCAAGTGGTCCGAGAAGAAAAAAGGGGTGAAGGGGTCAGGAAAGCTAACGGTTTCCGGTTATGGCTTACGGGGCGGGAAGAACCGGGAATAGGCCAACGGCTGTCATCCCGGCCGGAGCGGCGAGCCGGGATCTGGGGTTGGGTTGATTGCACCGAGCTTGGGAGATCCCGGGTCAAGCCCGGGACGACAGATTAGAGGGTTTCGATCTGCCCTCTTCCATCTTCCGTCTCCCCTCTCCCGGCTTTAATGGCCAGTGCTCTTCTGAGTTCGAGCATGGCCAGGGTGTCTTGTTGGCAGTAGGCTCGGAGGTTCTCGAAGATGGTCTGGCGGGCTTGGGGGTTGGGTTCGGTCAGGGCTTGTTGGTAGGCGTTGGCGGCGGCCAGGCCATCGGTTATGTCGAGTTCGGACCAGTTGGCGCCGGGGACGAGGGCGGGCAGGACGGACTTGATGGAGAAGGAGCCGTTGAAGTCGGGATGGTAGTAGTGGTTGCGGATGATGGGGAGCAGGTCCCAGAGGCGGTCTGTTGCGGCGCGAAGTCGGGGTGCGAGTTCGGGCAGGGCGGTGGCCAGTTCGTTGAGCATGCGTCTTTCGTAGCCGGAGTAGACGACGATGCTGCCTGTCTCGCCGAGGGCTTCGAGCAGTGCTTTGGCGAGCGCCGGACGCGGGTCGGTCTTTTCGGTGTGCAGGTATTCGTGGTGAGTCAGATCGCCGTCCTGACCTTCGATGTGCAGCGAATACTGGAACGGAATGGCCTGGAATGGGCGGGTGCCGCGATAGTGCGGCAGGACGGGCTGGAAGGCTTCGAAGTCGAGGTAGTACAGCGG
>JBLRWT010000286.1:0-3753 GCA_047921095.1 Wenzhouxiangella sp.
ACTGGGCCTGGCCGAACACCCCGTCATGCAGCGGATTCAAAACGCCCGGCGCGCCCTGCCCTGAGCAGCTGCTTCAACGCTCCCTCCTGCGACAGTATTACCGCTCCCGCCGGCAGCGATGAAATCCATCCTGCGATCTCTTCCGTTCCGCAATCGCTCCTGCCTGGCCAACCCGCGTCACGCCGCTTGCGAAATCGGATAAAAAAATCTGGCGGGACCTTATCGGCCGTTCCGTCTCCCCTGATGAGAGCATCAAATTGTGCTCTCAAGACAAGGCAGATTGGCAAACCATTCATATTGGAGGACAAAGTCATGAAGATACGACTCAGACAAGTCATCAAGGGGCAGGCGACCATTGCGCTACTGGCGCTATGCAGCATCGCATTCAGCGGTCAGGCCATGGCCAGTGACCGTAACTGCCTCCTGCTCGGGATGCTGGGTGCCACGCCCCCGCAATGCGAGGACGAAATGAACTCGTATGATTCCAACACCACCCAGAACGCGGCCGTCAGTTTTTCCGACGTCTTCAGTTTTGTTGACAGAGAGCCAGTGGAGAATGCCGCTTCGGTCCTGACACGCTCGGTCAAAGGCGTCTCCTACACCATTGACACCACCAGACTCGAGCCTGAAGCGGCCTATACCATCTGGGCGGTGATCTTCAACAACCCGGAGCAATGCATGGGCACCATCTGTTCTAGTGACGACTTTGGTGATCCGACCGTCGAGGCCTCGGTTTTCTGGACCCTGGGACGCGTGACGGATGCATCCGGTCAGGCCACATTCACCGCGAACATCATCGCCGGGGAAACGCCCGAAGGTGAAGGCCGGACGTTATTTGGCGATGGACTGATTAACCCGAACAAGGCGGAGATCCATTTCATCGTCCGCAGTCACGGCCCGGTCGAAAACCTCGACGGGGAAGTTCTGGACGCGGCCCTGACGACGGTCGATGGCGGCTGTGAGGTCAACGTGTGCGACGACCAGCAGTTTTCCGTACACCTTCCCTGATCCGTCCAGGATCCAGATCCACGCCACAGCAAGCACAGCCGGTCCGTACCAGCGGGCCGGCTGTTTGGCGTCGAAAATCGCGATCCCGTGAAGGGACATCAGTGGTCTCGGGCACCGGGCCGCTGGTGACTGTTCCAGCATCGCATCAGCTTCTCGCCCGGTTTTTGCAAGCATAGGGGCGGATCGTAAAATAAATGGCGGGACGTGGCATGGTATTCCGTTTCCTTGTAGACACACCCAAGCACGGACAAAAATCATGAAACCTGGATCCATTCGCCGGATGCCGGCGGCAAGTTTCATCGCTGTCCTGTGGTTGATGATGATGTTCCCGGTGCTGGCCGATAAACGCGTTCGAGGAGCCTGTCGACGCCCATCCGGTCCAGGGTCACTGAATGGTCCTGAAACAACGCAGAGGTTGAACATGAAAAGTCACATTGGTCTCACAATTCACTCGATGTTTTTTTTGCTGGGGCTTGGCCTGACGCTGAATCCGGCCATCGGCCAGGATCACATGCATGACGATGCCCCGGTCGGTGCCGACGACAGGATTGGTACTGTAGACTTCCGTGCCGATTGCGACGAATCGGTCCGCGCCGATTTCGATCGAGCGCTGGGTCTGATGCACCACATGATGTATGTGCAGGCCCGCAGCGAATTCGAATCCGTTGCCGAGGCCGACTCTCAGTGCGCCATGGCGCACTGGGGCATCGCGACCACGCTGTTCCAGCCGCTGTGGAGCACCACGCCGAATGATGAAGAAATCCAGCGTGCCCGGGCCGCCATCGACCAGGCGCGTGTCAATGTCGACAGCGAGCGCGAACGGTTATTGATCGAGGCAACGGCGGCATTTTTCGAGCCCGAAACCGACCGGTTGTGGGATCGGTTGCCGGGCTGGATCGACGGGATCGCCGAGGCCTATCAGGCCTATCCCGACGATCTTGACGTGGCCGCGCTCCAGGGCTTGGCCTTGTTGACCAGGGCCCAGACCGAAGACGGCCAGGCGCGCCATGCGCTCCACGACGAGGCCGAAACCATTCTGCGAGGTGTATGGGAGCAGGAACAGAGCCATCCCGGCGCCATTCACTATACGATCCATGCGACCGATGCCGCAGGTCGTGCCGGAAACGCGCTGGAGATGGTCGACGCCTACGGCGAGATTGCCCCGAACGTGCCGCATGCGCTGCACATGCCCTCGCATATCTACGTGCGCCTCGGTGACTGGCCCAGCGTGATCGACTGGAATATCCGTTCAGCTGAAGCCGCGCTCGGGCACGAAGTCGATGGCGCTATTTCCTTCCACTATATCCATGCCATCGACTACCTGGTCTACGGCCATCTGCAGCGCGGCGAGGACGCGGTTGCCGAGAGTATCTGGGTAACAGCCCGGAATCGGGAACGCCGTCACCAGGACTCGTTCCCCGGCGCATTCCACCTGGCCGCGATTCCCGCGCGCCTGGCCGTTGAACAACAGGCTTGGGAGAAGGCCGCCGCGCTTGAACCCCGTGTCCCCGACTACATTGCCTGGGAAAGCTTCCAATGGCCCGAAGGCCTGACGTGGTTTGCGCGCGGGCTTGGTGCGGTCCATACCGGCGATCTTGACGCTGCGCGTCAGGCCGCCGGGCGATTGGCCGAGCTGAGCGAACAGGCCAAACAAGCGGCCGATGAGCGCTTCACCGTCTATATCGATGCCGACCGTCATATCCTCGAAGGCTGGATCGCCAAGGCCGAAGGCGACGAGGAGCGTGCCGTCGACAAGTTGCGCACGGCCGTCGAGCTGGAGGCATCGGTCGAGAAACATCCGGTCACTCCCGGCGCCCTGCTGCCACCGGGGGAAGCCTTGGGCAATCTGCTGCTCGCACTGGACCGGCCGGCCGAGGCGCTGGAAGCCTATGCTGCGGCCGATCAGACCTGGCCGGGACGCTACAACACGCTGTTCGGTGCCGCCCGCGCTGCCAAGCTTGCTGGCGACGATCAGGCCGCCGCCAGGTGGGCGGCCAAACTGGTAGAAGTGGCGGGGGAATCGAAGCGGCCGACGCTGGATGCGGCTCGACAACTTCTGGCTGTGCGTCACTAACTTGAACGTTAGTAAGCGCAACCCACTGGAGAAGCGGTTTTTACGCTCCGCCAAGATGGCCTGGGGCGGTGGCGCATTGATCGGCAAATGATTGGCTGCAACCATCCGCCACGGCTACCCCGACCATCAACCGTTTCGAGCAATAACCACCCCATTGACGCCTCTTGCTGCGCCCCCGCCGGTAACGAGCGGCGATGCGGGCTCAACGGTCCTGCGAAGTTGCGGGCGACTCGTGAGACCCGTGGCCGCCGAAATTCACGGACCGGGCCTTGGGGAAATTGACCCGGAAGACTGTTCCCTCGCCGAGTTCGCTTTCGACTTCCAGCGGCCAGCCGAAGCGGCGGCACAGGCGGCTGACGATGGCCAGCCCCAGGCCGTAGCCTTCGTTGGAGCGGTCGTGGGCGCGGTAGAAGGGCTCGAACACGCGCTCCAGCTCGGTTTCGGTCATGCCGCAGCCGGTATCGCGGATGGAGACCGAGTGCGCATCGATGTGCACACTCACTTCGCCCTTGTCGGTGAAGGTCAGGGCATTGCGCAACAAGTTCTGGAAAATGATGGCCAGCACCCGTTCGGGCGCTTCGGTTTCCAGCAGCGCCGTTGCGGTGATGCGGGTTTCGACTTCCGGCTTCGGCACCGCGCGCCTGACCTGGTCGAGCTGTTCGGCAACCAGG
>JBLRWT010000287.1:0-3753 GCA_047921095.1 Wenzhouxiangella sp.
GCCTCTCCGACGAAAACGCGCTCCGTGCAGAGTTATTCAGAGGCTCCCTAGTCAATACTGACCAGGTGATAAAATTTCCGCTTGCTGATACGGCCATGGCTCAATACCAATTGAGCCTTGTGCTTGGCAAAGTCATACTTGAGTTCCTGAAACGCTGGCGGCGAAAGTAGCAACCGACCGGGACCGGCTTCTGTCAGCAGGCGCTCGCAGTGGAAGACGGGCTTGCCGGAAATCAGGTTACCGCGCCCTCGACCCAGGTCGAGACCGGCGCTGATCAACTCGCCACTGGCCAGCGCCATGGCCGGCGGGTTGCTGCTTGTTCCGCATTCACGAAGCAGCGTAGTCAGGCAACGCTCCAGGCCGGTGATATTGCCAGGCTCGAAAACCAGGTAAATGCGAGCGCTGCCGCCAGGAACCAGCCTGGCGTGCCCTTGCCTGGCCCACAGCGCCAGTTGCGGCAACCATTGTTCCAAGGCCTCCACCGCCTGGTGCATGGCCACTGCCTTGCTGGATCGCCACTCCAATGCCAGGACCAGGGCGGGACCCGAGCGCGGGGTGGCGGCGACTTCGGGCTGGCTTGAAGTGTCCGGTTCATCCAGGTGGCGTGACAAATCCGACACAACTTTCTTCTGCTCGCGCAGGTTCGCCAGCAGTCGGCTGATAGCACGGGCCAGCCTACCCACCTCTTCCTTGCCCCGGGCATCGATGGGTTGCTCATGGTTACCTTGGGCCGCCTCGTCGACCACGCCGGTGAGGGCCGTGAGTGATCTTGCGATGTTTCGGGCGATCAGGGTCGACAGCGCCAATGCAATCAGGATGGCCAGCGCACCAGTTCCGATCAGCGAAATCGTCATGGTGCGATGGCGGGCCAGACGCGCATCGATCGAATCGATGGCCAGTACGCTACCCAGGACATTGCCGTTCGGATCCTGAATGGACTCGGCGCGCGCCATCCAGTGCTCGCCGTCGAATGTCAGCTTGATGCGTTCCATGACATCGCCGCGGGCAAGACTGGCCATGGACGGCTCGGGCAGCTGGGATAACAATCGTTCACTGCGCTGTGAGTCCAGCGTGCTGGCGACCAGCGTCGGGCGTCCATCTTGCAGAGTGATGTAAACCACTTCAACGCCCGTGATCCGCTTGATTTCGACAGCGGCTTCGTTGTCGATGGCTCCCGGTACCAGGGATCTCAGCATCGACTGGCTGGCAGCCAGGGAGTCAGCAACTGCTTCTTCGGCCATCCGCGTGGCCATCAGCCAGGCACCGCTCATGCCCCCCAGCACGGCCAGGGTGACCAGGGCGACAGTGACCGTTGCAAAACGCGCAGCCAACGAACGCATCAGAACAACTCATTTCAATGAATCTCAGTCTAACGCAACTATTGCGAAATGAATCACGTTTATAGTGGGGTCAATGCTGAGCGAAGCGTGGCCGAGTACGATCTGGCCGCGGTGGCTTCTGGATACTCTTCGGACTTGGCAATGAGGCGGGGAGCCGCTGGTGACCTCATCGCGAGCGCTCTGGTCGTCATCCCTGTGCCGTATCGGTTGTTCATGCGCGGGTTGAGGGTGGATGAGACGGAAGTACAGGTGACGCCAGCGGGCGATAGCGGTTAACCTTGAATACTGACATTGGCAATGCATCGGAACCCATCACAATGACAAAACCGCTCTGGCAGCCGGCACCGGAACGTGCGGTCAAGACCAACATGAACCGGTTCATTCAATTGATTGGCAAACTGGATCCCGAGGTCTGCGACTGGGAAACGCTCTACCAGTTTTCCATCGACCGACCGGAGGATTTCTGGAAAGCCTTGTGGGAGTTCGGTGGCGTGATCAGCCAGACCCGCGGTCAGCGCACCACCGCGAACTGGCCGGCCATGCCCGGCACCCAGTGGTTCCCGGAGGCGCGGCTGAACTTCGCCGAGAATCTGCTCAAGTACCAGGATGAACGTTGCGCCCTGTTGTTCGCGGGCGAAGACGGCTCGCGCCGGCATATCAGCTATGCCGAGCTGAATGTCCAGGTCGCGCAGGTGGCCAATGCGCTGCGCCGCAGCGGCGTGCAGCCCGGCGACCGGGTGGCCGGCTACCTGCCCAACCTGCCCGAAACCGTGATCGCCATGCTGGGAGCCTCCGCGGTCGGCGCGGTCTGGTCATCCTGCTCGCCCGATTTCGGCGTCCAGGGCGTGCTCGACCGCTTCGGCCAGATCGAGCCGAAAGTGCTGATTGCCGCCGCGGCCTATCGCTACAACGGCAAGAACTTCGACTGCATGGGCCGGGTACGAGAACTGGCTGGCAAGATGCCCTCGGTCGAGCAGATCGTCATCGTGCCCTACATGGAACCCGACCCCGACCTGACCGGGCTGCCCCAGGCCGTCACCTGGGACGCCTTCACGGCCAATGCCGAGATGCAGGTCAACTTCGAAATGCTGCCGTTCGACCATCCGCTCTACATCCTGTATTCATCCGGCACCACCGGGGTGCCCAAGTGCATCGTCCACGGTGCCGGCGGCACGCTGTTGCAGCATCTGAAGGAACTGATCCTGCACACCGATCTGAAGCGCGACGACAGCATTTTCTACTTCACCACCTGCGGCTGGATGATGTGGAACTGGCTGGTCTCCAGCCTGGCAGTCGGCTCCACGGTCGTGTTGTTTGATGGCTCGCCGTTTCATCCCGATGGCAACGTGCTGTGGGACCTGGCTGACGAAGCCGATATCTCGATCTTCGGCACCAGCGCCAAGTGGATCTCTGCCTGCGACAAGGCCGGCATCAAGCCGCGTCAGACCCACCGCCTGGAAAAGCTCAGGGCGATACTTTCGACCGGCTCGCCGCTGTTGCCAGAATCATTCGACTACGTCTACCGCGACATCAAGGCCGACGTGCAACTCAGTTCCATCTCCGGCGGCACGGATATCGTCTCCTGCTTCGCCCTCGGCAACCCGATCCTGCCGGTCTACAAGGGCGAGCTGCAATGCCGCGGCCTGGGCATGATGGTCGAGATCCGGGCCGATGATGGCGAGGTGGTAATGGACCAGACCGGCGAGCTGACCTGCTCCCAGCCCTTCCCGTGCATGCCAATCGGCTTCTGGAATGACCCCGACGGCAGCAAGTACCACGCCGCCTATTTCGAAACCCATGAAGGCGTCTGGAGCCACGGCGACTACGCCCGGCTCACACCGTATGGCGGCGTCATCATCTACGGTCGATCCGACGCCACCCTCAATCCAGGCGGGGTTCGAATCGGCACTGCAGAGATCTATCGGCAGGTCGAAAAGCTTGATGAGGTGATCGAATCGATCTGCATCGGCCAGGATTTCGACGGCGACGTCCGCGTCGTCCTGTTCGTGCGCTTGCGCGAAGGCATCGACCTCGACGACGACCTGCGCGACAAGATCCGCAAGACCATCCGCGCCAACACCACCCCGCGCCACGTCCCGGCCAAAGTCATCGCCGTCCCCGACATCCCCCGCACCGTCTCCGGCAAGATCACCGAATTGGCGGTGCGGGATGTCGTCCATGGGAGGGAAGTCAAAAACACATCCGCGTTGGCCAATCCGGAGGCGTTGGAGCATTACCGCAATCTAGCCGAACTAGAGAGCACCTGAAGAGCATCGCGCTCAATGTCCCGGACCAGACATTCAGAGCAGGAGCCAAAGACTAGGGTCAAATGCGTTTCGCCCCGCTTGCGCTGATGGGCGAGATACTTTTGGCATACGCCCCCAACGAGCCCGGATGGCTGATGGAAGTCCGC
>JBLRWT010000288.1:0-3732 GCA_047921095.1 Wenzhouxiangella sp.
ACGCCGTAGCCCGCGAGAGCGGCGAAGGCGGGCTCACCGGGTAAGAAATGCTGCGAGACTACGGCTTGGCATGCCATTTGTTTGTCAGCCGTGGAGGGTGTTAAAATAGAGGCGATAAATAGATTTCCTTAAAGAAATATGGGCAGGTCTTGGCAACGGGGCATGGCATCGTATGTGATCATGTAGGGCGAGGGAGGACCGAGAAATCGGCGAACAGGGCATAGATGGCAATCACGACACCGATCAGGATCATGCCGCACAGTTTGGCGTGCCGCCAGGGGGTCATATCGACGGCCTTGACATCCTGTTGCGTGAATTCGGTTTTCAGGGGCGCGATTTCCCCCATGATCAGCATTGTGATGACCAGGTAGGAGAAGACGATGCCAAGGAAGTGATACTCATGCAGGGAGGCGACAATGCGGTCGAACGGCGGCACGAAATAGCCGGTGGCGATGATGACGAAGCCGGCGATAAGTCCTGTTTTCGCGGCCTTTGGCGGAACCCGGCGTGAAAGCATGCCGACGAGCACGACTGCCAGGATCGGAATGAAATACATCCCGTTCATTTTTTGCAGATACCCGAAAATGCTCTCGGTCTTGGCCAGCAGCGGGGCAATCAGCATGGCGGCAATCGCGACGACCCAGCCAAATACCTTGCCCGAGCGGACAACTTGCTGCTCGCTGGCATCCTGTTTCAGCACGCGCTTATAGAACCCGAGACTGAAGAGTGTGCAGGAGCTGTTTAGTGCGGAGTTGAAACTCGATAGGATGGCCCCGATCATGGCTGCCGCGAAAAAGCCGGTCAGGGGTGCGGGCAGCACGGTGCTGACCAGTCGGCCGTAGGCATGATCGGCCTTGATGTCCTGCCCGGCGAACAGCGCGAAGGCAATAATACCTGGAATCACGAGATACAGCGGGCCGACCAGCTTCAGCGCCCCGGTGAGCAGTACCCCTTTCTGGCCTTCAGCCAAGCTGCTGGCACCGAACGTCCGCTGGATGATCTGCTGGTTGGTACACCAGTAGAAGACATTCAGCAGCAGGATACCGGAGAAGATGGTGCCGAAGGGGACCGATGTGTCCTTGCTGCCGACCGAGTTGAAGGCACCCTCGCGTGCCTCGGCCAGGACCGTGAAGCCCGACAGGAATCCGTCGCTGGAGAGGGCGGAGATGCCGAACCAAGTGATCATCAGTCCCCCCGCAAGCAGGCCGATGCCGTTGATTGTGTCCGATACTGCCACCGTTCGCAACCCGCCGAACAGTGCGTAGATCGAGCCGAGAATACCGACGACCCAGACGATGATCCACAGCACGGTGGTGTGCGACTCGATCCCCAGCAGCGCCTTCACATCCAGGATCCCGATCATGCCGGTTGCACCGGTATACAGGATGATCGGCAGCAGGATCAGCACGTAGGCCAGCAGGAAAATCAGATTGGTAATCGCCTGTGTCTGGTGATCGAAGCGGATTTCGAGGTATTCCGGCACCGTGGCGATGCCGCTTTTCAGGAACCGCGGCAGGAAGAATAGCGCCATGGCCACCAGCGCGATCACGGCCACCACCTCCCACACCATGACGCATAAGCCATCCGTGAATGCCGCCCCGTTAAGTCCGACCATCTGCTCGGTTGACAGGTTCGTCAGCAGCAGGGAACCGGCAATCAGGGGGAAGGAAAGGCTCCTGCCGGCGAGGAAGTACCCATTGCTGGAGGCATGGTCATCCTTTCGTGTCAACAGGTAGGTCAGTATGCCGACCAGCCCTATGAAAAACAGGAACGATACAATCGTCAGCATCCGATGCCTCCTTCACAAAACGATGTTACGGATTCGGGCCAGCAGTAGCACTGCTGAAATCGCCCCAAGCCTATCACCCCCAGTTACCTCGTCAAGCGCAACGTGTCGCGTGGAATTCGCGCTGTAGCGGAAAGGGGGCGCGAGAACGCCGGATCCCGGGGATTGGTATCCATGCATTTTGCGGCGTGGTTCATACAGCTTTGCACAAGCGATGGCAGATGTTATGTTTGCGGTATTGGATGAAGTAACCGACACATTTTGGAGAAGAGCATGGCGCTTGATTATGGCACATTAGAGTTGTTGCGGCAGAACCATCCGGCGTGGCGGCTGTTGCGGGCGCAGCATGCGCCGCTGGTAGCGAGCTTCCTGCAGCGGGTGTTTATCGAACCGAATGTGCGCAACCTCTCGCAGGCCGATCTGGTGGAGGCGCTGGAGGATGAGCTCTTCGCCTTGCGCGAGCAGCGCGGGGCCGAGAGCTTTCCCGGCACGGCACAGGGTTACCTCAATGACTGGGCCGAAAACGATAAGGGCTGGCTGCGCAAATTCTATCCGGATGGCACCGACGAGCCGCACTTCGATCTGACGCCGGCGACGGAAAAGGCTTTGGCCTGGCTGGAGGGGCTGACCGAGCGCTCGTTCGTCGGCACCGAGTCGCGCCTGTTGACGTTGTTCGCGCTGCTGCGGCAGATGTACGAGGGCAGCGAGACCGACCCCGAGGTTCGCATTGCCGAGCTGCAGAAGCGTCGGGCGGAGATTGATGCCGAGATCGCCCGCATTCTGGCGGGCGATGTGCCGATGCTGGACGATACGGCGCTGAAGGATCGCTTCCAGCAGTTCCTGCAACTGGCGCGCGAGCTGTTGGCAGATTTTCGCGAGGTGGAGTACAACTTCCGCATGCTGGACCGGCGGGTGCGCGAGCGGATTGCCCTTTGGGAGGGGGCCAAGGGCGAGCTGCTGGAAGAGATCATGGGCGAGCGCGATGCGATTGCCGACTCCGACCAAGGCCGGAGTTTTCGTGCGTTCTGGGACTTTTTGATGTCGCAGTCCCGCCAGGAGGAACTGACCCGCCTGCTGGGGCAGATTCTCGCGCTGCCGCCGATTGTCGATATGCAGCCGGATGCCCGCCTGCAGCGCGTGCATTACGATTGGCTGGAGGCCGGCGAGCATACCCAGCGCACCGTGGCCCGGCTCTCCGAGCAGTTGCGTCGCTTTCTAGACGATAAGGCCTGGCTGGAGAATCGGCGTATCATGGATATCCTGCGCAGTCTCGAGACCCGCGCCCTGGCCCTGCGCGAAGCACAACCAACGGGTGTCTTCATGCCGCTGGATGAGACGTCTGCCACGGTCGAACTGCCCATGGAGCGCACGCTTTACCGTCCGCCCTTCACGCCGCTGATCGCAGATGTTACGCTTGATGAAGGGGAGGCCGAGGTGGATATGGCGGCGCTCTACGCCCAGATCGTGGTTGATCGTGCCGAGCTGGCCCGCAATATCCGTCAGGCGCTACAGGTGCGTAGCCAGATCACGCTGGGCGCGCTAATGGCGCAGCATCCCCTGCGGCACGGGCTGGCGGAACTGGTGGTGTATCTGCAACTGGCCGGGGAATGGCCGCATACAGCCGTGGACGATGACGAACAAGAGCAGGTAAGCTGGACCACCGCGTCCGGCGTGACGCGCAAGGCCACCCTGCCACGGATTATCCTATTGAAAGGTTGAGGCCCCCCCACCTTGAAGCCGAAAGCGTCCTTGTGGCAGAGCTGAATATTATTGCAATTGGCTTTTTTCTGGATACACGTAGCCGTAAATGTCCAATCACTCGTGTCAGGGTGCTCGGTGTAGCCCGAGGGGGAGAGGTGTACGGCGGATCGGCGACTGTAGAAGACGAATCGACGTGCTTGAACCTCCTTGTGAAAATGTGGAATATCACTCGATTTTATCGATTA
>JBLRWT010000289.1:0-3731 GCA_047921095.1 Wenzhouxiangella sp.
GCGAAAAGGCCTACCTCAGCCAGAGCGGCCAGCTCTACAACGAGGCCACCGCGGCGGCCTTTGGGCGGACCTACTGCTTCGGGCCCACCTTTCGCGCGGAAAAGTCCAAGACCCGCCGCCACCTGATCGAGTTCTGGATGGTCGAGCCCGAAGTCGCTTTTGCCGACCTGAACGACCTGGCCACGCTGGCGGAAAATTTTCTCAAGTTCGTTTTCGCCCGGGTACTGGAGCGCTGCGGCGAGGACATGGCCTTTTTCGCCGAACGAATCGAACCGGAGGCCATTACGCGCCTTGAAAAACTGGTCGACACCGATTTCGTGCGCATGGATTATGCAGAGGCGGTCGAAATCCTGAAAAACAGCGGCCAGTCTTTCGAGTTCAAGCCCGACTGGGGCGTGGACCTGCAAACCGAGCACGAGCGCTACCTGACCGAAAAGCACTGCAACGCACCAGTGGTGGTCATGAACTATCCAACTGAAATCAAGGCCTTCTATATGCGCCTGAATGATGGCGGCAAGACCGTGGCGGCCATGGATGTGCTCGCACCCGGCATCGGCGAGATCATCGGCGGCGCCCAGCGCGAAGAGCGCCTGGATGTCCTCACCCGACGCATGGCCGAACACGGCCTGGACGCCGAGACCTACAAGTGGTTCCTGGACCTGCGCCGCTACGGCACCGTGCCCCACGCCGGCTTCGGCCTGGGCTTCGAGCGCCTGCTCAACTACATCACCGGCCTGGGCAACATCCGCGACGTCATCCCCTACCCCCGCACGCCGGGCAATGCGCCGTTTTGAGGCAAACAAAACAGGTTCACCACAGAGTGTCCGAGTCTGCTTCGAGACCCGCTGTCGCGGAGCAAACACAAAAAACCTTTAAACGCGAAGACGCGAAGACGCTAAGGTAAAAGAAATTCAATAAACCCTTTGCGTCTTTGCGTCTTTGCGTTTCAAAGGTTTTATTTTTTAGCTTTAAAACAATAAGCTACTAATTTTAACCACTTGCCTGAACATATTCAAAACTGCGAGGCATCTATGAAAATGGACTTGACGGGACAGCATGCGCTGGTGTGCGGGGCGAGCCGCGGGATTGGGCAGGCCTGCGCCCAGGCCTTGGCCGGGCTTGGAGCGACAGTCACGGTTGTTGCCCGCGACGAGCGCCGGCTTCAACAAGTCACTGAGGATCTGGATGTAAGTAATAATCAGCATCATCAATTTGTTAGCGCCGACTTCTCCAAACCGGATGAGGTTAGGGCCCGGTTCCAGGATTGGCTGCAGCAGCATCCGGCGACGATCCTGATCAACAACAGCGGCGGCCCACCGCCCGGCCCGATCGCCAGCGCCGAGGGCGAGGCTTTTCTCGACGGCATGCGTGCCCACCTGTTGTGCAACCAGGCACTGGCCCAGGCCGCCTTGCCCGGCATGCGCGCCGCCGGCTATGGACGGATCATCAACATCATCTCCACTTCGGTCCGCGAGCCGATTCCCGGTCTCGGCGTCTCCAACACCGTGCGCGCAGCGGTGGCGGCCTGGGCCAAGACCCTGGCCGGTGAACTGGCGCAGGAAGGCTTTACCGTCAATAACGTTCTGCCCGGCTTTACCGCCACCGACCGCCTCGACAGCCTGATTCAAGGCCGGGCTGACAAAGGGGGCCTGAGCACCGACGAGGTTGCCCGTTCAATGCGCGCCAGCGTGCCCATGGGCCGTTTTGCCGAACCGGGCGAAATCGCCAATGCCGTGGCCTTCCTCGCCTCGCCGGCAGCTTCCTACATCACGGGAATCAGCCTGGCGGTGGATGGCGGCCGGCTGAAGTCGCTGTGAAACGGCTGGCCAATTTCATCGACGGCCAGTTCTGCCCACCGGCCAGTGGCCACTATGTTGACAACATCGAGCCGGCCACTGGCCAGGTCATCGCCTCGGTGCCGGACTCCGGCCCTGATGATGTCGAGCGGGCCGTGGCGGCCGCCAGTTCGGCTTTTCCGGCCTGGGCAGCCACACCGGTTGCCGAACGCGCCACCCTGCTGGAGCGTCTGGCCGCGCTGATCGCCGACAACGCCGACGAACTCGCGGCGCTGGAATCGGCCGATACCGGCAAACCGCTGAAACTGGCGCGCGAGATCGACATGGGCCGCGCCCAGGCCAACCTGAAGTTCTTTGCCAGCGCCATGACCCAATGGACCAGCGCAGGGCACGATATGGGCGCCACGGGCTTCAACTACACGCTGCGCCAGCCGCTGGGCGTGGTTGCCCTGATCACACCGTGGAACCTGCCCCTGTATCTGCTGACCTGGAAACTGGCGCCAGCGCTGGTGACCGGCAATACCGTGGTGGCCAAGCCCTCGGAACTGACGCCGCTGACCGCCGATGCGCTATGTGAGCTGGCCCGCCAGGCCGGTATCCCCGATGGCGTATTCAATTTGATTCACGGCACCGGCCCCGGCTGCGGCCAGGCCCTGGTCGATCATCCCGAGATCAAGGCCATCTCCTTTACCGGCGGCACGGTTACCGGACAGACCATTGCCAGCGCGGTTGCGCCCCGACTGTTGAAGCTCTCCCTTGAACTGGGCGGCAAGAACCCGGCCCTGGTTTTTGACGATGCCGATCTTGAAAAGACCATTCCCGGACTGGTCAGAGCCGGATTCACCAACCAGGGACAGGTCTGCCTGTGCAGTTCGCGCATCCTGGTTCACGAAGCCGTCCATGATCAGGTTGCCGACCGGCTGACCGAAACGATCAGCGCCCTGCGCGTCGGCGACCCACGTCATGCCGAGACCGACCAGGGCGCCGTGGTCTCCCGGGCTCATCAGCAAAAAGTACTGGGATTCATCGAGCAGGCGCGAGCCGAGGGCGGGCGCATTCTTTGCGGCGGCCAGGCGGCGCAACCAGGCGGGCGCTGCCACGAGGGTTTTTTTATCGAACCCACCGTCATTGCCGACCTGCCGACCGAAAGCCGGCTGCATTTCGATGAGATTTTCGGGCCGGTTGTCACCCTGCAACGATTCAGCGACGAAGACGAGGCGATCGCCCTGGCCAACAGCGTCGACTACGGCCTGGCGGCCACGGTCTGGACCGAACAGCTCGGCCGCGCCCATCGCGTTGCCGCCCGCCTTCAGACCGGTATCGTCTGGGACAACGACTGGCTGGTGCGCGACTTGCGCACACCGTTCGGCGGGGTCAAAGACTCAGGGCTGGGCCGCGAAGGCGGTCAGTGGTCACTGGAATTCTTTACCGAGCCGAAAAACATTTTCATCAGCATGCGCTGAAGACACGTAATGATTACGGCCGAATCAGCTCGATACTCAATTCACGCAATTGCCGCCGGGCGTCTGCGTCGTAGGCCTGGTCATGCGCGCGGGCCGGCGCCATGTCTCGAAAATACTGACCTGTGCCTACATCATCCGTGACCAGCTGCATGACGGCATCAGCGCCCTCGTCGACTGTCGCGCGCGGCTCGATCCCGGCCCGACGCACCATGTAGGTGTCCATGAAGGTCGCCGGATGCAATGCATTGATGGTGACGCCGGTATCTTCCAACTGCTCGGCCAGGTCCTTGGCATGGAGCACCTGCGCCAGCTTGCTTTGCGCATAGGGCCGACCGATCTGCCCCTCCACCGGCTGCCAGTTTTCCAGCATCACGTCCTCGAAATCGATCGGTGCCTGGGCGGCAGAGGAGACGTTGATGATCCGCGCCGGAGCACTCGCCTTGATCAGCTCCAGCAACTCGTGCGTCAGCAG
>JBLRWT010000290.1:0-3715 GCA_047921095.1 Wenzhouxiangella sp.
AGCCATCGCCCTGACCCATCCCGGACGGCCGGACGGTAACGTCCATGTCACCATCTCGGCCGGAATCGCACACAGCCAGGAGGCCGGTTTCGAAAGCGTGATGGCTCTGGCTGACCAGCGGCTGTATCAGAGCAAGGCCAGCGGCCGAAATTGCGTCACAGCCTTGCAGCAGTAGGCCTTCAATTCGTTTACCGGGCCCGTTGCAGCCGGCGATGTGATTGCTCGATGTAAGCCTCGGCGGCGGCAACCAGGACATCGGGCGACAGCCGAACCGTATAGTCGGGGTTGGCGTAGGCGAACTGGACGACGCCGTCTTTTCCAATCAGGAAGGTCGAGGCGACCGGCAGTACCTGATTCGCCACGCCGGAACGCTTGTCGACGTCAACGCCGAAATTCCTGTATTGGCCATGGGTTTCGTCATCCAGGCGAAAGGCGACGCCGAAAGCCTCGGTTGCACTGGCATCGGCATCCGACAGCAACTGGTAGCCCTGGGCCGCATCCTCGCCTTCTGCCAGCAACTCGGGTCGGTCCGGACTGACGAACCACACGGCAAAACCCAACTCACGCAGTCTTTCCTCGGCATGGCGAAGTTCGGCCAGGTGAAGGTTGCAATAGGGACACCAGCCGCCACGGTAGAACGTCAACACAATCGGTTTTTCCAGGGCGCCGGGATCGACAGTGATCGTTTCCCCCGACACATCCATCAGCTTGAAGGCCGGTATCTCGCTACCCGGCAGCAGCGGCTGAACCTGGCTGGCGTCCGGATAAATTTCCGCCCAGGCCATGCTTGCCAACAGCAGCAAAGCGACTGCCAGGATCGAGTGATTCAGTTTCATGACGATGCGCATTTCCAACTCCCAAAATCCTGAAGACCGCGAAATAATACTACTTGGGCTTATGAATGAACAATTTTCCGCCGCTTTGAGTTTCAGCCCGGCAGGAAGCGGATTTCACCGCAGTCTCAGTCATTGAACTCGGGAAAGTTCTCCGGTGAATTCAGTGACCAGTCGTAATCGAGGATGCGAATACGCCGGGTGGCGGCCACCTTGTCGGCGACATCCTCGTCGGCATAGGCTTTGATGAACTCGTGAATCGAGCCTTCCTCGTTGACGAAATGGCTTTCGTACCAGTTGAACAGACTGGTCAGGTGGAGGGTGTCTCCATCGACCCGAAGATGCCGCTCTGTGTTGAAGGCGCGGCGGGTGTTCTCGGTCATCACTTCATCAACGTTATCCGGGGTGAAGATGTCGGCTCGCAACGGCGGGCACCCGACCGAAGCGCAATTGACGGAAAAGTGCACTCGCGCTTCTTTCCAGCCTTTTTCCTTGTAGGCATCGCCCAGGAGAATGCCCTTCTCCATTCCACTGAGGCTGTAGTTCTCGCCCCCGATGTTGAACTGCTCACGTTCAAAGATACTGGCCCGGAATGGGTTCACGCGTCCGCCGTAGTCCCAGACCGAATCGATCAACTCCCCGCCTGGCTTTTCTTCCAGAACCTGAGCGATCATGAAAAAGTTGTAGGCGTTGAGCCAGAATGCTATCGCCTGCTCACGAGTCTTCAGCGTATCAATGTCGAATTCGGCCAGCCTGGCCCGCTGGCGCCCAAGCAGCTCCGTCGTATCCGTATCGTCAAGCGCGGCGCGGTAGTCAAAAGCACTGACCAGCCCGTCATTGTCCAGATCCTTTTCGATCAGATGATGTTCCAGAATTTCACTGAACGGTTGATAGACCCCGGCGACGCCATCATCGTCGGCAAATGCCATTGGGACAAAGGTCATCGCCACAAGGGCCAGAAACAAAGTGATATGTCGTAGCATGATTCATGCCTCATCAATGCAAGTGAACACTAAGACACGATAAATCAGGTAAAACTTGCACAATCTGAAAATCCAAAGTTAGTCTCTGACGATCCAGGAACGGCACAATGGCGGACATTTGCAGCTATGCTGATCGGCATGAGCCGAATACTGATCATTGACGATGATGGCGAGCTTGGCCACATGCTGGCCGAATTTCTCGCCCGCGAGGGATGGACTTGCGAACTGGCCGGCGACGGTGAACGAGGCCTGAAGCTGCTCGCCGATGGCCAGCACGATGCGGTGGTCCTGGACGTCATGCTGCCGGGCAAGAGCGGTTTCGACGTACTGCGCGAGATCCGCGCCCACAGCCAGGTGCCGGTCATCATGCTGACCGCTCGTGGTGAAGATACCGACCGCATCGTCGGCCTGGAACTGGGTGCCGACGACTACCTCCCCAAGCCCTTCAATCCCCGCGAACTGGCCGCGCGCCTGCGCGCCGTGCTGCGCCGCAGCAGTTCTGCAGAATCACCACGGCTGCAACTGGACGGCCTGACGCTGGACCCGCATTCACGCAAGGTCACGGTCGATGACCAGACCATCCAATTGACTGCAGCCGAATTCGCCCTGCTGGAAAAGCTGCTGGCCCGGCCCGGCGAAGCCGTTTCCAAGGATGATCTGGCCGAACACGCCCTGGGCCGCGAGCTGATGCCTTTCGACCGCAGTGTCGACACCCATATCAGTCGTCTGCGGGCCAAGCTCGGGCCTTTGCCCGATGGCGAGCCACGCATCCAGTCGATACGCGGCCGCGGCTACCTGATCGTCAGCGCCAGTAAATGAGCCGTCTTTATCTGCGAATCTTTCTGTCGTTCTGGCTGGTGATCATTCTGACCATCGCGGTGGTCATGTTCACCAATGATCAGATTGAACGCGCCCAGCGCGACGATGTGGAATTGAGCGAACGGGCTCAACGGCTGGCCGGCAACCTCCAGGTTCGAGCCGCCGAGGCCTTGCAGCGCGGCGGTCGTGCCGGGCTGGCGCGCTGGGCCGAAACCGCGCCGGATCGCGGTCGACGACTGACGGTGTTCGTGTTCGACGCAGACGGAGAGGAACTGCTCGATCGCCGCGTGCCGCGCCAGATTCAACGACTCAACCAGCAATGGCGGACTGATTGGACGACGCCGAATCCCCAGCGCCGTGGTCAGTTCACCGCCACTCTGGATGACCCACAGCACGGCGCTTACCTGATCGTGCTCAGTCCACCGCCGCGGCCAGTCTTTGTACGCCTGTTCGGTCCGCTGGGCCTGGCCGGTTTGATTGGTCTGGCGGTGGTTTTCAGCGGCCTGGTCTGCCTTTGGCTGGCACGCACCATCAGCAAGCCCGTGCAGCAGTTGCGCCTGAGTGGCCAGGCCCTGGGCCGGGGCGAGTTGGGGACGCGCGCACCGTTGTCAGCCAGCCGGCGATCCGACGAGTTGGGGGATCTTGCCCGAGACTTCAATCGCATGGCCGAACGCCTGCAAAGCCTGATTGACGGCCAGCGCCAGTTGCTGCGCGATGTCTCGCATGAACTGCGCTCGCCCCTGGCCCGAATCCAGGTGGCTCTGGCGCTGGCCGCCGACGAGCAGCCCGAACGGCGCGCTGACTACCTGAACAGGATCGGGCGCGACATCGAGCGTCTCAACGAATTGATCGGCGAAATCCTCAGTTTTGCCCGCATCAGCCAGGAAGCCGAACCGGTGATGGATTCCGTCGATCTGGGCGAACTGATCGCGGACATCGCCGAGGCCGGCAGTCTGGAAGGTCGCCCGCGCAAGATCAGGCTTGTAGTCGACTGCCCGCCCGAAATCCGCGTCAAGGCCAACGAGGAGTTGCTGCGGCGGGCCATCGAAAATGTGGTCCGCAATGCCCTGCGCCATTCGC
>JBLRWT010000291.1:0-3709 GCA_047921095.1 Wenzhouxiangella sp.
TTCGATGTGACCTTTCCAATCGATGAAGTGAAGCCGATCTCGATGCTGCAGTTCCCGAACCCTTGACCTGCTTCGCTTTCTGGCCGTCACAGCCGACCATTGACATGCAGGAATAACAATGGGGTTTTGATATACATCAATACGATAGACAACGTTTCGAGCCATGCTCAATGAATGAGCATCCTAAACCTGATTGCCAGTGCCTGGCGCGTGCTCTATCAGGCCCAGGTCAGCGGTGAATTGGCCACCAGCGGGTATCGATAAGCATGTCTTGCCCGGACTGGCTACGTATCGCGGGATGGTATCTGCTGTTTCTGGCGCCGGCCCATCTGGTGTGGGAATTCTCTCACATGCCCCTGTACACACTCTGGGTCACCGGGACAGCAACCGAGATCGTGATCGACGCCATTCACTGTACCGGCGCCGATCTCCTCATCGCATCGGTCTCCCTGGCCCTGGCCGTAGTCATCTTCGGTGGCCGGGCATGGCCCGGTCGCCGCTATCTGGTCGTGGCCATTGCCGCAACGGTGTTCGGGATCGTCTATACCGGCTTCAGTGAATGGGTCAACACCGACATCCGGGGAACCTGGGCCTATCGTGACATCATGCCGCAGCTTCCCGTGCTGGGCACAGGCCTGACTCCACTGCTGCAATGGTTGCTGATTGCACCACTGGGCCTGTGGTTCGCCTACCGGCAGACCATGAAACCGGCGCGTGAGTGACCATGGCCGGAGAAATACACATGCACCGGCAGCCCACCGAACCGGAAGCTGCGACAAAGCCGAAGCTCGGCAAACGCCGCCGCGTACTGATCGCGATTCTCGTCACCGCCCACTTGCTCGGGTTCGGTTCCTCACTCGATGCACTGATGTCCACACGCACCCCGCAAGGCGCCGTAGCCTGGATCGTGGCACTCAACACCGTCCCCTATCTGGCTGTTCCTTCCTACTGGGTGTTTGGCCGGACCAAGTTTCAGGGCTATGTCATCGCCCGGAGGGACGAGGATTCGGATCTGGCAAGCGTCTTGAATGACGAAATCGCAGCGCTTCGTGAGTATCGGCTCGGGCTGCCGTATGGCTCGAAGGATCTGCGTGCCGTCGAGGCGCTGGCCAAAGTACCGTTCGTGGACGGCAACGAACTGAAGCTGCTGGTCGACGGCGAAGAAACCTTTGAGAGCCTGTTTGCCGGCATGGCCTCGGCTCAAGAATACATCCTGGCACAGTTCTACATCATCCGCGATGACTCGCTGGGCCGGGCATTCCGGGACCAGTTGATCGATCGTGCGCGTGACGGCGTTGACGTCTACCTGCAATATGACGAGATCGGCAGCTACCGGCTGCCGCAGGCCTACCTGGATGAACTGACCGCGGCTGGCGTCAATGTGCACCGATTTCACTCCACCCGCGGATCGGGGAATCGCTTTCAACTCAACTTCCGCAATCACCGCAAGGTGATGGTCGTCGATGGCCGAACCGGCTGGCTGGGCGGGTTCAATATCGGCGACGAATACCTGACCGGAGATGAACGCGTTGGCGCGTGGCGCGATACACATCTGAAAATTGCCGGTCCGGCAGCCCTGCAGTTACAACTATCCTTTGTCGAGGACTGGCACTGGGCCACCGGGGAAGTGCTTGACTTGCCCTGGACTCCGGTTCGTTCCGGCGATGCCAACGTGCCGGCGATCGTGCTGGCTTCCGGCCCGGCTGACCGCTTCGAGACGGCCAGCCTGATGGTCCAGCAGGCCATACATGCGGCGCAACGCAGAATCTGGATCTCCAGCCCGTACTTCGTTCCCGACGAGGGCGTACAGGGCATGCTGAAGCTGGCAGCACTTGGCGGAGTCGACGTGCGAATCCTGATTCCGGACGCATCGGACTCGCGACTGGTGGATCATGCGGCCTACGCATTTGTCGGTCCACTACTCGATGCCGGCGTCAGGATCTATCGATACCAGGACGGGTTCCTGCACGGCAAGGCCTTCCTGGTCGACGACAGCGGGGCAGGAATTGGAACGGTCAACCTGGACAACCGATCCTTTCGGCTCAATTTCGAAATCACCGCCATCGCCATCGAGCAGGAATTTGCCTCCGAAGTCGAAGCGATGTTCCTCGCCGATTTCGAACGCTCCGCTCCCATGACTCGCGAAGATGTCGATGGGCGCCCATTGTGGTCACGTGCGGCTTCGCGTGCCGCCTACCTGTTTGCCCCGCTGCTTTGATCCGATATGGAGGACGCACACCATGGATACCGCCGTCTCACTCGTCAACGCCTACCTCCAGATCAACGGATTCCTGACCGTGACCGAGTATCCGTTGCTGGAACGTGCGCCTGTTGGACGCACCCGCACCGTCACCGATCTGGACGTGCTGGGTTTTCGTTTTCCGCATGCCGGCCGGGAATTGAGCATGGGGAAGGGAAAGTCCATGGCCGGCGATGTGCGCTTCGAACCCGACCCGGCGCTAGGTGGCTCTGCCAACCTTCCCGACATGATTGTCGGTGAAGTAAAGCGAGGGCAGGCCCGATTCAACCCGGCAACCCGCCACCCCGGTGCGCTGGCCGCCGCACTGATGCGTTTCGGCTGCTGTCCGGGCCCGGAAGCCCGCGAGCTGGCCGAGCGACTGGTCCGGCAGGGACAGGCCGAGACCGCTGGCGGTCACGAAATCCGCATGATCGCCTTCGGTGGGATTGAGCCAGATCAACAACCTCGTGGCTGGAGAATCATATCCTTGGGTCACGTCATGGATTACTTGCAAACCTACTTGCGAGAAGAGTGGCCGCGGCTGCGACACGTGACGTTCAGCAACCCGATCCTCGATCTGTTTGCACTGATCCAGCGTACCGAATCGCAATCGGGCCGGAGGAGAGAAGTGAAATGAAACGCTCATGGCTTGTCAGCCTGATTGTTCTGCTCGTTCTGGCGGTCGGCTCATACTTGGCCTTTCTCGCTTTGCAGCCGTCGCCACTGCCGGCCGGAATGGTCTACGGCAATGGCCACATCGAGGGAGTGGAGGTTCGGCTGGCCTCCGAGGTACCTGGCCGGGTCATTGAGCATGGGCTGGTCGAGGGCGAAACAGTATCTGCCGGCCAGCGGCTGGTGGTGATCGACCCGCAAAGCTACCGCGACGAACTGGATGCCGTGCGCGGTGAGCTTGCCGCCCTGCACGGCAACCTTGATGCGATCGAATCTCAGATCGAGACCTGGATCCATCATACCGAGACAGCGCAGCGCCAGGCCGAGCGAGTACGTCGCCTGATCGAGACCCAGGCAGCGAGCGCGCAGGATCTTGACCTTGCCCTGGATGCCGAAAGGGAGGCGCAGGGAAGATTGCGAAACCTGCGGGCCGAGCGGGAGTCCCTGGTCGCGCGGATCGAGTCCGCTGAATCACGTGTCCGCATCGCCGAAACCCAAGTGAGGCGAAGCGAGGTGCTGGCGCCACAAGATGCCACTGTGCTGGTGCGTGCAGTCGAGACCGGCGAAGTCGTGCAAGGGGGCCAGCCCCTGGCGCTGCTGGTCGACATGGATCGCCTGGAACTGAAGGTCTACCTGTCGGCTACCGATGCCGGCAAAGTACGCCAGGGCATACCCGCCCGAGTTCGGGTTGATGGCTTTCCCGAGCGTCTGTTCGAAGGCCGGGTTTCACGGATCGATGCCTTCGCGCAGTTCACCCCGCGTGACATCCACCTGCCCGAGGAGCGCACACGTATGGTG
>JBLRWT010000292.1:0-3688 GCA_047921095.1 Wenzhouxiangella sp.
GACCTTCTTCGTAGCGGCTTTTTTGGCAACCTTCTTTTTGCTGGCCTTCTTTTTGCTGGCCTTCTTCTTGGTGGCCTTCTTCTTGGTGGCCTTTTTGGCAGCGGACTTTTTGGTCGTTTTCTTTGCGACCTTTTTCTTGCCAGCCGTCTTCTTGCCGGCCGAGCGTTCCTCGGCCTTGATGGCCTTCAATCGATCCTCGAGGCGAGCCAGCGCTTCGGCGAAGATCTTCGCCTTCTGCTCGGTACGAACATTGGTGTCGGGCTTGACGCCTTTCTTGGTGCCGGTGCGCTCGCGCGTTGCAAGTCGTTGGCGCTTGTGCAGGTCACGGTACTTGTCGCGCAGCGTTCGGGTCCGTTTGATGTTGGCCTGAACGCGCGCCTGTGGAAGCTTTTCAACTTCTCCCTTGACACTGGCCACGAACAGAGCGTACTCGGCCTTGGTGCAAATCGATTGAACCTGTTTGCGGTTATACGCCATGTCTAGCTGCCTTGAGTTGGTTGGGAATCTGGATCATAGCGCATGAAAGACTCAGTAACCAGAGGGCTGCCGAACGAAGTCTACCGTTCGCGTGTAGTCGGCTGGATAGACTCCCTCTTCAAGTGCCACTGGGCGCAAGGTGAATCTGACTCGAAGCTCTTGCGGAAAGCCGTCTTCACCCATCACGAACCAGATGAACTTTTCACGCTGGGCCGGGTTGCGCCAGGTCGCGCGAAATGTATCGAAATGCCAATGGTCCAGATCTGCCATTTGTGAATCATCCTGCCAGAATCGCAGGGCCAGGCCCGAATCGGTCTCCAGCACTTCGACCTGATCATAAAGCGGGTGGTGATAGCGGCCTGTGTAAGCATCCTGCGGGTGACGAGCCGGCGAGTCCGGCTGACGTTCGGCGTGCACCGCCTCTCGCGCCGACCGGGCTTGTTCCCTGTCGTCCTGGTACTTCTCGTACTGCCGCTGAACCCAATCGGTGTGCTCATGTCCGGCGACCAGGTCGACGATCCGGCGCATGACCGGATCACGCAGTTCGGTAAAGCGGTTGGCGCTCATCACGATGCCCAGCTCCAGCTCCGGCACCAGCCAGATCTGAGTGTTGAAGCCATCGGTCGCGCCGCCATGACGCAGGACATGCAAGCCCTGGTAGCGGCCCAGCCCCCATCCCATTGCGTAAGCATTGACACTCAATTCGTCATCATCGAATCCGGTCAGGTTGATCGGAGAATGGATCACTTGCATCGTTTCTTCTGACAGCAGGCGAGTTTCATCGAGCACGCCACTCTCGCCCAGGTTGAAACGCATCCATTGCGCCAGATCGTTCACGCTGGTGTTGACCGCAGCCGCCGGACCGGCATAACCCCAATCGCGTCGCGGGATCTCCACCAGCTGATCGCCTATCTCCTGGTGCGGCCAGGCCGCATTGTCATCCAGCCGGTGAACACTGGTATTGGAGCGAGTCATGGCCAGAGGCGTGAACAGGCGCGATTCGACAAAATGCTCCCAGGTCTCGCCGGACAGCGCTTCGAGGACCGCACCAGCCACGGTATACATCGAGTTGCTGTAGACATAGCCCTGTCGGAAGGGCTGCTCGAATTCATGGTGGCGCAAATGCCCCATGAACTGTTCGCGAGTTGCCGCGGGCATGAACGTCAGTCGATTGCCGAACAGACGCCCGACCCCGACCCGATGACCCAGCAGGTCACGGACCGTGACACTGGCTGTTACCCAAGGATCGGACAGCGCGAAGGCCGGCAAGTGATCAACCACTCGGTCATCCCAGTCAAGCAGGCCTTCATCGACCAGCAGGCCAAGGGCGGTCGCCGTCATCGCCTTGGTCAGTGACGCAATACCGAACTGTGTATCGGCATTGACTGACCGCCCACCTTCCAGCCGGGTGGTACCGAAACCCCTGGCAAAGATCACTTCGTCGTTGTGAACCACCGCGACGGCCAGACCAGGAATGTCCCAGCGCTGGCGTTCAGACTCGAGCCATTCATCAAGCCCGACCAGCACATCGGCCGAAGCCGAACCAATCATCAAGCATCCGGCCAGCAGGGTGGCAGATATGGAAATTCGCGCCATCATGAAATACCTGAAATACATTCCAGGGCCAAGCCTAACCCATCCAGCTCGGACTCAGGAAGACGTCAGCTTCAGCCTTGAAGTCGTCTGGTCGCGATCAGGAGGCGATCCATCAGATCGTCAAGCACTTGCTTTTCACGGTCATTGAGGACATCGAGAATCCGTCTTTCATAGGCCAGGGCGGCCGGCTCGATGGCCTTGTAGATCGCCTGGCCGGCCGTGCTCAGGAACAGGTGCTTTGCGCGTCGGTCGGCATCATTGCTGCGACGCTGGATGCGATCAGCTTCCAGCAGCTTCCGGACGGCGCGGCTGACGGCCACTTTGTCCATTGCCGATTTCTCGGCAACTTCAGTGGCCGAAATGCCCGGGAAACGCCCCAGGATGGCGATCACGCGCCACTCGGTCACGCCGAGATCGAAGCGTTCTTCGTAGGTCTGGGCGATTCCCTGGCTGATCTGGTTCGACAGCAGGGAGAGGCGGTAGGGCAGAAAGCTTTCCAGTTTGAGCATATTGCGGCGGTACGGCGCTTGAAATTGGTTTCAAATGTAACTAATATCGAAGGCTTGAGCAAGTCCAAACGTTTACCCTGTCTATTGAGATGCCGAGGAGATGGCCATGAGCGAACAACGCCCCAACCCGCTGGGAGTCCAGCAATTCGAATTCATCGAGTACGCGGCGCCAGATCCAGCGATGCTGCACGAGCTGTTCAAGAACCTCGGTTTCAGCGTCGTGGCCCGGCACAAGTCGCAGCCGGTTACCCTGTACCGCCAGGGCCGGATCAACTTCCTGGTCAACGAAACCCCTGATTCTTTCGCCAGTGATTTTGCCGCGGCCCACGGGCCCAGCTGCACCGGATTCGCCCTGCGCGTTGCCGACCCGGCAGCAGCCTACCGATCGGCCAAGGCCACGGGTGCGAAGGATGTCGAGAACAAGCCAGAGACCCTGCCGGTGGATTGCCCGCGCATTTCCGGTATTGGTGACAGCGCGCTGTACCTGTGTGCCGGCATCGAAGATGTCGAAAAGCATTTCGACTTCGACCCGAATGTCGAGCGCAATCCGAAGGGTGTGGGTTTGAGCTTCATCGACCACCTTACCCACAATGTCTACAACGGCAACATGGGCGAATGGGCCGGCTTCTACGAAAGACTGTTTGGCTTCTACGAAGTGCGCTACTTCGACATCAAGGGCCAGCAGACCGGCCTGCGCTCGAAGGCCATGACCGCGCCGAACGGCAACATCTCGATCCCGATCAATGAATCGGAAAACCCGAAGAGCCAGATCAACGAGTACCTGGATGAATACAAGGGCGAGGGCGTTCAGCATATCGCCCTTTACTCGGAAAACATCTATGAAACGGTCGAAGCACTGCATGCCAATGGCATCCAGTTCCTGGACACGCCCGATACCTACTTCGACGTCATCGATGAGCGCATTCCGAACCACGGCGAGGATGTCGAACGGATGAGGAAGAACAAGATCCTGATCGATGCCGACCAGAAAGAGCAAAGCAAGCAGTTGCTGCAGATCTTCACCCAGACCAACATCGGCCCGATCTTCTTCGAGATCATTCAGCGCAAGGGCAACGAAGGATTCGGCGAAGGCAACTTCCAGGCTC